>NZ_DEZM01000092.1:0-31996 GCF_002364825.1 Acinetobacter sp. UBA3132
ATGAGTGGCACATGACGGTTACCCAGGTGATAGGCTGCCTTTAAAAGATCAAATTCATGATCTGCAGTGACCTGCATCAAGGTTTCTGGCTTGGCATTAACACGCAATAATTCACCATGATCGGTGGCGATGACTGAACCACTACGTAAAATCCCGGTACGTGGCAGGTCTGCACCAATATCGGTGCCATTTTTTAGCGTAGCGCGGAAACGGCTTTTTTGACGCGTATCAAAGCTGAGTTCAATACTTTCAATATCAGTAGAGTGACTGGCATCTTCCAGACGTTGGGTAAAAATCTTCATCTTGGCCCTATATGCATCAATTTGATTCATCACGTTCCAAAGCGGAACAATTGATCAAAAAACAAAAAATATTGCATCAAAATAAAGCATTTATCGTGCCAAGATATTGGATTCAATTTTCTTACATAAAAATTACGAATGACATTTCACCTATCTTCAACTGCGGCTAAAATATAAGAGCAGCCAGCTGAGTTAATAGTTTAGTTGGTTTGATTTAAATAGCTGAATTATTTAATTTTATTTAAATGATATGCTAGCAACTGGATTTAAGTAAAACTACTCGGGCTTAGCGGTTCCACGCTTTTCACGGAGTGAAAATGAAATATTTTGAATGTCCCAAATGTGAGCATCAGATCTTTTTTTATTCTACTGAATGCCATCACTGCAAATCTCCGATTGGTTATATCGCATCGGAAAAGGACATGTGCACTTTTGAAAAAATCAGTGAAGATGAGTGGATTCCGCTGAAATCAGAATATCGTGCCACGCACTATAAGCCTTGCTATAACTATACCCATTATCATGTCTGTAACTGGATGATTCCGGGCGATTGCGATGAGGACTACTGCGAGTCCTGTCAGCTGACCCATATCATTCCCAATCTGGATGATCCCGACGTTATTACCTACTGGCGGCGACTTGAAGAGGCCAAACGGCGCTTTTTATATCTTACCCAGCGCATGAATATGATGCCGCGTCCAAAACGTACAGATGATGATGTATTTGGTTTGCGTTTTCACTTTTTATTGCCTATGGATGGTAAGCCAGTGTTAACCGGGCATGCCAATGGTCTGATCACTATGAATGCCATTGAAGCAGATGTGGTGTATCGGGAAACCACGCGTATTGATATGGGTGAAAATTATCGCACTCTTTTGGGTCACTTCCGCCATGAAAGTGGGCATTTTTATTTCAGTATCATGCAGCATCTTCATCCAGAACTAATTGAAGAATTTAGATTTTATTTTGGTGATGAACGTCAGAATTATGCTACTGCGCTGCAGCGCCATTATGAAGAAGGTGCGCCAGAAAATTGGCAAGAAAAATATATCAGCACCTATGCGACGGCACACCCATGGGAAGATTGGGCTGAAACCTGGGCGCATTATCTGCATATTATGGACACTCTGGAAACCGCTTTTTATGGTGGTCTGCGTGTTGATGGAAATGGTAAAACCTTGGCCAGCATGTCCTTTAATGAATGCCCGATTGGCGGCAAAGACATTGAACACATTCTGGATAACTGGATCACTTTAACGTTTAACCTGAATGCCCTGAATCGTAGCATGGGACTGGAAGATGCCTATCCGTTTACGCTTACCGAAGTGGTGAAAAACAAGCTGCGCTTTATTCATAGTCATGTACTGGACAAAGTATTTAAAGAAGCTGAGTCAAAATTACCCGGCTAAAATCGCTGCCCCGTCACGTTCTAAAACAATGAGAATTATCTTCTAAATTGCTGTTTAGCCACCAGATCCTGGTCATTTTCATGAATTTGGCCAGTAAATGATCAATTATCAGACAATTTTATTACCATGCACGACCATAGTTTGATATTCATTTAATCTGAAAATAATTAGGCTGTTATTGTTCTTTTTCGACACGTTAGTAAAGATAAGATGAGTAGTGTAAGACAACAGAACTTTCTTCTGCGTAAAGAAAAAATTCTGAGCATGGCCGAGAACCTGCTTCTGGATAATAACGAAGACATTACCCTGAATGAGCTTGCCAGTGAAATGGATATTGCCAAGGGGACCATTTACAAGCATTTTAAAAGCAAAAACCAGTTATATCTGGAACTGATTATTTTAAATGAACAACGTCTTCTAGAGATTTCCAAACGTTTTAATACTGACTTCCGGACTTATGTATCGGAATATATGCTTTATCATTTGCACAATTCCAATCGAACCATTTTGCTGCATATGATTGAGGAGCGCCTGACCAATACTGAAAAAGGCCTGAAAGAGCTGTTTCAGGAACTGTATCAGGTCCGTGAAGAACGGATTCTGAGTATCCGTGACCTTACTCGTGAATATCTGGATGCCAATAACAGTAGCATGTCGATCCGGGATTATCTGTCTTTTATCTGGACAGTGACCTATGGCGCTTCCCTGTTACTGAATTCAACCAGCTATCAAAAAGCTGTCGGTTCTCGTGAACGATTGATTGAACTCTATGTCAATCAAGCCTTGATGATTGCACCCAACAATACCTCTACATAAAAAAGCCTGACACACAGGTCAGGCCTGCTTTCGTAGCGCTACTTATACTGCTACAGGTGGAAAACCGTCTTCAGTCAGTGCGGCAACGATTTCATCCTGATGTACGCCAGTTTCTACTTCAACCAGCTTTTGCTCTACGTCAATTTCAACACGTGCATGTTCATCCAGATCCTTGATGGTCGCAGTAACACTACGTGCACAACCGCCACAGGTCATATTTTCAATACGAAATTTCATGCGCTTATCTCCTTAGGAATAATTTATTCTAACTTGAAGTTGAGTGATGGCTGGAGGGTGGATTTGTATCCAGTCCCTGCTCGATATCTTTTAAAATTGCACAATCGGCACGCTCATCACCAGCACAACGCGCGACTGATTGCTTCAAAATTTTGACCATGGCCTGCATATCCTGAATTTTCTGTTCCAGTATAGTGATATGTTTTTGTGCCAGCTGTTTGACTTCAATGCTCTGCCGCACTTCATTCTGCCATAACCCTAACAGCTCTTTCATCTGTTCCGAGGAAAATCCCAGCTCGCGTGCATGCTGGATAAAACCCAGCATACGGATATCAGCATCGCTATAGTCACGATAGCCACTTTCACTGCGTTTCGGCGCAGGTAACAGACCAATCTCTTCATAATAGCGAATCATTTTGGCCGAGATACCGGATCGTTTGGCGGCTTGTCCAATATTCACTGATTTACTCCTGTGCTGATAGTGGCTGATACAGCTTTAAACGCAAGGCATTGCTGACAACAAATACTGATGACAAAGCCATTGCACCTGCGGCAAACATTGGCGAAAGCAGGATGCCAAAGAATGGATACAGGATACCCGCAGCAATTGGGATTAATGCAATATTATAGACAAAGGCCCAGAACAGGTTCTGTCGAATATTCTTGATGGTGGCCTGACTGATGCCAATGCCGGTGGCGACATGCTGCATATTGCCTGACATGAGCACTACATCTGCCGCTTCAATTGCAACATCAGTCCCTGTACCAATCGCCATGCCGACATCTGCCTGCGCGAGAGCCGGTGCATCGTTAATACCATCACCCACAAAGGTTACGATGCCATGCTCTTTTTGCAGCATTTTTACGGCATCGACTTTTTCATGAGGTAAGACTTCAGCAACCACATGATCAATCTTGAGTTGTTGTGCTACCGCATTCGCCGTATGTGGGTTATCACCCGTAATCATTGCGACTTTCAGACCTTGACGATGCAATTCTTCAATGGCTTTAAAGGTGGTATCTTTAATCGGATCAGCTACGGCAATAATAGCTGCGAGCTTTCCATCGAGCGCTGCATACAGCGGTGTCTTGCCTTCTTGTCCCAATTTAGAGGCTATTCCAGCAAAGTGCTCGGTATTTAAACCCAGCTGTTGCATCAATCGTTCAGCACCAATCTGGATATCCTGATTATTGATCTGTGCTTTGATCCCGGCACCAGTAATCGAATCAAATTCACTTACTTCGATTAATTCGATCTGCTGCTCTTTTGCTGCCTGCACAATCGCATAGGCAATCGGATGTTCAGACTTGGCTTCTACCGAGGCGATCAGTTGTAAAACCTGCTGTTCATTAAAACCTTCTAGCACCTGAAAATCAGTCATGACAGGTTTTCCTTCCGTCAGTGTTCCGGTTTTATCGACTGCTACAACTTTAGTTTGCTGCAATAACTGTAGAGCTTCGCCTTTACGGAACAGTACCCCCATTTCTGCCGCACGACCGGTACCGACCATAATCGAGGTCGGTGTTGCCAGGCCCATGGCACATGGACAAGCAATAATCAGAACTGCCACAGCATTAACCAGTGCATAACTCAATTGTGGCTCAGGACCAAGCAGGAACCAGACCATAAAGGTCAATAAGGCCAGACCCATCACTGCAGGCACAAACCATAAGGTAACTTTATCTACAGCTGCCTGAATCGGCAGTTTGGCACCTTGCGCCTGCTCGACCATTTTAATGATCTGCGCCAGTACTGAATCTTCACCCACGGCGGTCGCACGGATTTGCAAGGTTCCATTCTGGTTAATAGTGCCACCAACAACTTTATCATCAATATTTTTGGCCACAGGCACCGGTTCACCCGTCACCATCGCTTCATCGACATAGCTATGACCGGAAGTCACTACACCATCTACTGCGACTTTTTCACCCGGGCGAATTTCGATGATCATATCCTGCTGGACTTCGGAAATGGGCAGGTCCAGCCATTGTCCATCCTGCAAGACACGTGCGGTTTTAGGCTGCAGGCCAATCAGATATTGAATCGCCTGTGAAGTTTTGCCTTTGGCACGTGCTTCCAGATAACGACCTAACAGGATCAAGGCAATAATGACCGCTGCCGCTTCAAAATAGACATGTACGGTGGCTTGCGGCAATAAAAATGGGAAGAATGTTGCGATAACTGAAAACAGATATGCTGCCGCTGTACCTACCGTTACCAGCGAGTTCATGTCAGGTGCCAGTCGCAATAAGGCTGGAATCCCATGCTGGTAGAAACGCCGCCCCGGAAACAATAATACCAAAGTGGTCAGTACAAACTGGATATACCAGCTGTTCTGCGTACCAATATTATGCGCAACAAAATGATGGAAGGACGGAAGCAGATGTGATCCCATTTCCAGAATAAATACCGGTAATGCCAGCACCAGGGCAACCCAAAGATCACGATACAATGAAGCTGTTTCTTCAGCTTTTTTCTGCTGGAAATTCTGCTGTTCGGTGAAATTCACTTTTGCAGTTTTTAGCTGTGCCTCATAACCGGCTTTTTTAACTGCTTGGATCAGATTAGCAATATTCAGGTTTGAACCAAAAACCTGTACCGTTTCAGTGGCCAGATTCACACTAGCCGCAGTGACACCTTCCACTTTATTGAGTGCTTTTTCCACCCGAGCGACGCAGGATGCACAAGTCATCCCTTCAATGTTTAGTTCAAGCTGATCTGCTTTGACATCAAAACCGGCTTTCTGAATGGCTTTGACCAAGGCCTGCTGCTGTAAAGAACTGACTGCAGTGACATAAGCCTTTTCGGTAGATAGATTCACATTGGCTTCCAGCACTTCTGGAATTTTTTTGAGGGCTTTTTCAATTCGGGCAGCACAAGAGGCACAGCTCATGCCTTCAATATCCAGTTCGAATTTCTGTTGTTCCACCTTAAAGCCAGCACGCTCTATTTTCTGGATAATCTCCGCACAGGGAATCACATGATCGGCACTAATCGATACCTTTTCCGTAGACAGATTGACATGAGCCGAAACTACGCCTTCAATTTTCTTTAAAGCCTTTTCTACCCGTGCCACGCAAGAAGCACAGGTCATACCTTCAATCTGTACAGTCGTTTGATACAGTTGAGTATTCGACAGTTCCTGCATGGCACATCTCCTTCATATTATTGATGGTTTGAATCTAGCTTATAGCTTAAACCTTCCCATAGTTGGAAGGTCAAGTCTTTATGTGAAAATAAAAAAGCCCGGATCATAAACCCGGGCTTTTAACGTATTGCCAAATACTTGCTGAAAATTATTCTGCAGAAATATCTTCAAACAATATCGATGACAGGTAACGTTCACCACCATCTGGCAAAATCACCACAATGTTTTTACCTGCATTTTCAGGACGTGCTGCAAGTTGTGCAGCCGCAGCCATCGCCGCACCACTTGATATACCCACCAGAATACCTTCTTGCGATGCCGTTTTACGTGCCCATTCCACTGCCGTAGTACTGTCAATTGCAATGACTTCATCTACCAGATCAAGATCAAGGTTACCAGGAATAAAGTTCGCACCAATCCCCTGAATTTTATGTGGTCCAGGCGTCAATGATTCACCGCGTTTCGCCTGAGCAATGATCGGTGACTCAGCTGGCTCAACGGCAACTGAATAGATCGGCTTGTTACGGACTTTTTCGAAGTAACGTGAAATACCTGAAATGGTACCACCCGTTCCTACACCAGCGACCAGAATATCAACATTACCGCCAGTCGCTTCCCAGATTTCTGGGCCAGTCGTTTCTTCATGAATTTTCGGGTTAGCCGGGTTTTCAAACTGTTGTGGCAGGAAATATGTTTCAGGGTGTTCAGTCACCAGACGAACCGCTTCATCTACTGCACCTTTCATACCTTTCGCAGGTTCAGTCAGAATCAGGTTGGCACCAAAGGCTTTGACCACTTTACGGCGTTCGATACTCATGCTGGCTGGCATAGTCAGCGTAAGTGGATAGCCTTTTGCTGCAGCAACGAAAGCCAGTGCAATACCGGTATTGCCACTAGTTGGTTCAACAATGTGCATGCCTGGTTTTAACTTGCCAGATTTTTCAGCATCTGCAATCAGCGCTGCACCAATACGGCATTTCACCGAAAATGCCGGATTACGGCTCTCAACTTTCGCGAGTACAGTTGCTCCACCTGTGATGGCACGATTAATGCGCACAAGAGGTGTATTGCCAATGGCTTCTGCATTGTTACTGTAAACCGCTATTCCCAGATTGTTGGGCGTAGGAAATGCTGCATCTGTACTCATTAGTATATCCCTGATGTTATTAGTTTGAAGTGCACTATCATCATACAAGTATTTTCAGATTTTGTAGAAGAAAGTGGAATCTGCACTCTATTATGGCAAATCAACTATTATATAAGTTATTAATATACAATAAAAATAACTGATTATTTAATGTCAAATATATAATTTTTATTGATATTTAAATTCACAAAAAGCCATAAAAATAAGTGATTTTTACCAAATGTTTAATGATTCAGGCCTTTATAATCATTCGCGCTGTATTTTATCTCTATGGACATTCTGAATGAATACCGATCTTGAAATCACCACCATGCGTGATTCAGCTGATCAGGTGGTTGGCATCCTGAAATCTCTTGCAAACACTGACCGTCTCATCATCCTATGTCATCTTTCCCAAGCGGAACTCAACGTTTCCCAAATTGAAAATCTCACCCACATCCAGCAACCTACACTTTCCCAGCAATTGATGATGTTACGTAAAAGTGATGTGGTCAGTACCCGCCGCGATGGTAAGCAAATTTTCTATTCTATTAAAGATCAGAATCTGGTGGTCATCCTGAATACGCTGTATCAACTGTACTGTGCAAAAGCTTAAGCATTTTATCTAGAGTCTAAACATTCCTCTTGGCACTGGAGATGATCTTCAATATGTAGATCATCTCTTTGAAACAGAATCATTGCTAAGAACTGGTCAGGTCATTTTTTATATGAGGGTTGATCAAGCTCCACTTTTATCCATGATTTCTTAGCAGAAAATGTGCATAATATATCTATATTTGTGATTTAGACTTTTATATGTCCAATTCGAAGCCAAAACTGCTGCAATTATTACCGGCCTGGTCATGGTTAAGCCATTATAGTCCGGTTAAATTCAAGTCCGACGTGCTGGCTTCGTTAATTGTGGTTGCCATGCTGGTGCCGCAAGGTATGGCCTATGCCATGCTGGCTGGATTGCCGCCGATCATGGGGCTATATGCCAGTATCCTGCCTATGATTCTGTACGCGATGCTAGGTAGTAGCAGTACCTTGTCGATTGGTCCTGTGGCCATCATTTCCATGATGACCTTCGCCACGCTGAATCCTTTATTTGAAGTCGGTTCACCCGTCTATATCGAAGCAGCAACTTTATTGGCGCTGATGGTCGGAATCATTTCCCTATTATTAGGCTTGATGCGTTTTGGTTTTTTGATTCAGCTGATTAGCCATCCGGTAATTCAGAGTTTTATTATTGCTTCTGCGCTGCTGATTGCGGTTGGACAGTTTAAGTTTCTGATCGATGTGCCATTACAAGCCAATAATCTTCAGCAATTTGTGTTTAGCCTGCTGGAATATCTCCATCTGATTCACTGGCCAAGTCTGGTTTTTGGGCTGCTGTCCATTGGCCTGCTGATCTATCTTCCAAAAATTCTGAAATCCCAGTCTGTACAAAGCCGGATCGGATCGACTGATTTTCTGGTGCGTGCTGTACCATTAATGCTAGTCGCTTTAGGTATTTTGGCTGTGGTGTATCTAAATCTGCAAACACAAGGGATCAAAACGGTAGGTGCAATTCCTTCCGGATTTCCACCTTTAAGTTTTCCACACTGGAACTGGGATTTAGTGCTCACCTTGCTGCCAGGCGCGACCATGATTGCGATGATCAGTTTTGTGGAATCGCTGTCTATCGCGCAAGCAACAGCATTACAGCAACGTAGCCAGCTAAACAGTAACCAGGAACTGATTGCACTGGGTATTGCCAATATTAGTGCCGGAGTCAGTTCTGCCTTTCCAGTTACTGGTAGCTTGTCACGTACTGTGGTCAACGCGGATGCTGGTGCCAGAACGCCAATGGCGGGTGTACTGTCTTCTCTGCTGATTATTTTGATCAGCCTGTTTTTTACCGGTTTCTTTGAAGACCTGCCACTGGCGATTCTTGCCGCCACGATCATTGTATCGATCTGGAAACTGGTTGATTTCCAGCCCTTTATGAACGCTTGGCGCTATTCCAAAGCAGACGGGATTGCCATGTGGGTAACTTTCTTTGGTGTGGTGCTGATTGATATCTCGACAGGTCTGATTATTGGCATTATTTCCACCTTCGTGCTGATGCTGTGGCGTATTTCCCGTCCGCATATTGCAGTAGTCGGCCTGATTGAAGGCACCCAGCATTTCCGCAATGTGCAGCGCCATCAGGTGCTGACCTCAGATCAGGTGCTTTCCTTGCGTATTGATGAAAATCTAAGCTTCTTGAATGCTAATGCCTTTAAGGGCTTTTTGATTAATGCGGTCAGTGATAAAGACCAGCTTAAGCATGTCATTTTGAACTGTTCCAGTATCAGTGCTATTGACCTTAGTGCTCTGGAAATGCTGGAAGATCTGAATACAGAACTGTCCAAACTCAATATTCGTCTACACTTTGCTGAAGTGAAAGGACCAGTCATGGATCGCTTACAGGAATCCAAATTGCTTAAACATCTCAGTGGACGGATTTATCTGACGCACTATCAGGCAATTCGGGATCTCTCCCCCGATCTGTTTAATGATCACAGTAAAGATTATTCCATTTAACTCGTTTGACTATTCCAGGAACAACGTGATTAATTTTGAAGGCATCTCGTAGTATCAGCAAAATTGATCACTTTTTTAAGAGCATTTCTATAATAAATATATGGTATACATTTTCATCTTAAAATTTTGTCCAAAACCTGATTTTGATTAAATTATAGACAAAAAGTATAGGTGGTTTTCTATAATTATTATTTATTTTCATAAACTTATATTTAAACTAAAAATATATTTTAAGCACATAGAATTTTAAGTATAAAATAACGCAAATTTTTTCCGCATTTAGCCCTCGTAATTTACACAAGGCAACCTTATGTTCTCTGCCCTTTCGCGTATGAGTTTAGTCTCCCGAATCATCATTGCCATTATACTTGGTATTGGTGTCGCGCTGGTTTTTCCAGAATATGCGCCCTACCTCAGTCTGCTAGGCGACCTTTTTATTAAAGCTCTTAAATCTGTCGCTCCTGTCCTCGTTTTCATTTTAGTTCTAGCTTCCATTGCTAACTTTAAAGTGGGTCAAGGCAACTCCCGTATGCGCCCGATCATGTACATGTATGCGATCGGCATGTTCCTGGCCGCAGTGAGTGCTGTAATTGCCAGCATCATGTTTCCAAGTACGCTGTTCCTTGACGTCGCTGCACAAGGTGACTTACAGCCACCAGGCAGTTTAAGTGAAATCCTGAAAAATCTGCTGCTCAGCTTTGTTGCGAACCCAGTGGTTGCAATTGCTGAAGCGAACTTTATTGGTATTCTGGCTTGGGCAGTGGCACTGGGCATTGCATTCCGTCATGCATCTGAAACCACTAAAACCGTATTAAATGATGCAGCAAATGCCATTAACCATGTGATCCGTCTGGTAATTAGCTTTGCACCTGTCGGTATTTTTGGTCTGGTAGCAGTTACTTTTGCCGAAGCGGGTCTGGAAACTTTAGAAAGCTACGGTCATTTGCTGGCAGTATTGCTTGGTACGATGGCGTTCGTAGCACTGGTAGTGAATCCATTACTGGTTGCACTGGTGACACGTGCCAATCCTTATCCACTAGTCTTTACGTGCTTGCGCGAAAGTGGCATCACTGCATTCTTTACCCGTAGCTCAGCTGCAAATATTCCGGTAAATCTGGATCTGGCGAAACGCTTAGGTGTGTCTGAATCCACTTCAAGTGTAGCCATTCCACTAGGTGCAGCCATCAATATGGCGGGTGCATCTGTGACCATTACCGTGTTATCGCTTGCAGCAGTAAATACTTTAGGCATTCATGTTGATTTAACCACCATGATTATTCTTTCTGTGGTTGCAACTGTTTCTGCATGTGGTGCCTCTGGTGTTGCCGGCGGTTCATTGCTGCTGATTCCAGTTGCATGTGGCCTGTTTGGTATTTCTTCTGATATCGCAATGCAGGTCGTTGCAATCGGTATGGTGATTAGCGTATTGCAGGATTCAACTGAAACTGCACTCAACTCATCAACTGACGTTTTATTTACTACAGCTGTAGACCGCGCATCTAATTGATCTTATATTGATAATTCAATATTTTGCCAATAGATGTTGAGTTCTTATGCCATTACAGCGTTTACCCATCTGGGTTCAACTGGGTGCATTTTTTCTTGCCGTAAATGCCGGCATGATTAATGTACTCGGTCTGGTTACTCTCCTGCACCAATCCGTTTCCCATATGACCGGCAATATCAGTATGCTGGCCATGGCACTGGTGCAATGGCAGCCTGAACAGATTCTCTATCTGTGCCTGGTTACTGCGTGTTATGTCATTGGCTCAATGTATAGCGGTCTTATCTTGGGAAATAGCCACTTTCAGCTAGGCCGCCGTTATGGATATCCGCTCAGTCTGGTGGCTCTTTTTATTATCCTGTGCTGGATCTTACTACCATATTTTCCTCATTATGGCTTGCTGTGGGCCTGTGTGGCGATGGGTGTGCAAAATGCCATGGTCAGTCACTATAAAGGCACGATTATCCGCACTACGCATTTATCTGGTGTATTAACCGATCTTGGGCTGTCGTTAGGCTATAAGTTGCGTGGACTGGAAGTTGAATCTCGACGGACTATCCTGCATTTACTGATCCTGATCGGATTTTTAATTGGCGGTATTCTTGCCAGCTGTATTTATCCTTATTTAAAATTAAACGCATTCCTGATCCCGGCAGCACTCAGCCTTAGTCTAAGCCTGATTTACTGGATCATTTATTTACGTTATCGACGCTTACAGCATTAATTCTCTGGAAATACTCATGGTTAAAAACGCACTACAGGCACAATTGTTAAAGGCAGGTCTGGTCGATAATAAGAAAGCAAAGAAATTGTCAAAGCAGGCCATTCATGAAAAGCGCACTGGTGATAGTACTGAAGCTGAAATCAAGGCGAAAATTGAACAGGCCAAACAGGAAAAGCTGGCAAAAGATCAGGCCATTGAACAAGAGAAAAAGGCAGCATTGCAGGAAAAAGAACTCAAAGCTGCCATTATGCAAATGATCAATCAGCATAAAATTCGCGATACTGATGGTGAGATTTCCTATCAGTTTATTGATGATTCTAAAATCAAGAAAGTCTATCTGAATCAGCAAATTTATAATGCACTGGTTGCAGGCAGTTTGGTGATCGCCCGCGAAAATGACAGCTATGCTTTCCTGCCTAAAGCGCTGGCGGATCGTATCAATGCCAAAATGGAAGGCTTTATCATTGTGAATAATTCCGAGAAGAATGAACAGACCACCGATGAAGAAGATCCATATGCAGCATATGTGATTCCGGATGACCTGATGTGGTAATCCATGAAAGCCAAAAGCTCCCTATTTCGGGAGCTTTTTTTAAGCACTATTAACATAATGATTCGAGGTAGACAATCAAACTGGCTGTGCTGTATCAGCCATTAGCTCCTGAATAAATTGATCAAAACGTTGCCCTTGTGCTGGTGAATGTTCCCAGATGCTACAGCCCAAATTCTTTGCATCATCAAAGGCTTCATCCTCATAAATAATAGTATTCAAAAAATGTGCACCAGGAATGCCTTTGAGCAAATTTTGATTTGCTTCAATTTGCGAGATTTCGATCTGCTGAGGTACACGCATCAGTATTCCATAGACTTTTAACTGGGTATTGAACTGTGCAACACTGATGGCCAGTTGCAGCATCTCAGTATACATCTCCTGTTCTTCAGCCTCTGCTGACATAGGAATAATCAGCTTATCTGCTCGCATCAACACCGAGCGCAATGCATAACTATCATGCCCGGCGATATCAATCACGATATCATCATATTGAGTTTTTACCTGTTCTACACGCCGCATTAACTCATCTGGATGGTCTTTTAAGGAAATATGTTCAAAACCAAAACCTGTACGATGCAAAGCCACCCATTCAAAATTCTGCTTGTCGTCATCGGTATCTATATAGAGTGTTCTGGCTTGAAGACGCAGATATTCTGTCAGATTCATTGCCAAGGTACTTTTACCTGAATCTCGTTTCGGACTGGTCACCACAAAGATCGTCATATTATCCCCAAATTTTTAATCAAAAATATTATTAAATACTTAAAATAATTATGGTTTTAAAATGAATGATTTAATTTGAAAAGTCAAAACTCATTTAAATTAGATCATAAAAAAGCACCCTTAGATGCTTTGTTTAAAAATCTTTCTGACCAAGATCAATTTTGAGTTTTCTGTCCAATAAACAGAATTGCATCCTGCTGATTGCTGTTCTCGGCCATCATATAAATTGACTGGCTATCAATCTGGTTCAGCAATATCCCATCTACTTCCTGTGCACCATTCAAACAGTCGGAACTTGCAGAACCTGTTAAGACCAGATGAATATTAAAATATGGCGCATTGTTTTCCGAACTCACTCTTCCTGCAAATGCACACTTGTCCTGATCGCCGACAATTCCTGTCACCACTCCGCTACGGTCGATATTGACTGTAGTAATTACATTATTGGTTAAAGTCGTGGTTCGACCGCTATAGCGTCCTTGCAGGCTGGATATACTGGTATTGTCACGACTGTAATCTGTATTATAAATAAGGTTAAAAGGCCGATTATTGGTATTATTGACATTTCCCTGCAGATTCTTTTCCGCCGTATAATGACCATTCAGGGTTACACTAGCAGTTTGATTGAAGGCAAAATTATAGTCGCGAATGTTGGTCGCACTAAAGCGATTGCCCGATAAAGAAAACTGCCCACGCATGATACCGGTATAACCATTATCTGCTGGCAGTGAATACAATAACCAGAAATTACTATTTTTCTCGATCACACCCAGAATAGAGCGCGGACTCAAATTTTCATCTGCAAAACTGCCGAGATAAACACCTGTCAAGCGGCTTGAGGATGAACCATCTACACCTCTAAAAATATCATCATTCCCATCACCGCAGGCATTCAGCGCTAAGGCCAGACCGACAATTGCTAACTGTTTTTGCATAATTCTACCCTTTGTATTTTTGTAGGAGGGTGATCTTTGATGTGCATCTTTATCATAGCTGGGCTACTTAGGAGCTGATATGAAATGCCGATAAAGTCTCCTGTTCGCCTGATGTAATTGACAGTTTTAAATACCTTACTGATCCTTTCAACGACTCATAAAGATGTCCGCTGGTTAATCAAATTCTAAATAAGCAGAATCTGCTTCTCTATCTGTTTTTGTATCTTTTTATAAGCATAATATTGATGGATCAAAATACTGTAACGGGACAGATATGTTTTAAAACGTTATTCAAGGTTAATAAATAATTTCTAAGCTTATAAACTGTATGGCATTTTTATATTGAAGAGAAAGATCAGTTGGAACAGTTTAGATTTATTCAGAACATTCAAGATTGGGCAGATCAATACCCTTGGCTGGAAATGCTGTCTTCTTTAAGCATTGTGATTGCACTGGCTTTTATCGCCAATCTGTTTGCCAAACAGGTTGTTGTTCGTGGAATTCGTAAACTGATTTCCAAATTGCCTTTTGCCAACAACACGATCTTTGCAGAACATAGTGTAATTCGCCGTATTGCCAATATTGTACCCGCTATTGTGATTATGAATGGGATCAGCACGGTTCCACACTTGTCAGATAAAGTGCAGACCTTTGTACAGATGGGCGCCCAGGCTTTTATTTTCCTGACCATTGCCCTGGCACTGGGTGAATTGCTGAATATTTTTAACCTGATTTATCAGCGCAATCCCAAATCACGCAATAAACCGATTAAAGGCTATTTGCAGCTGGTGAAACTGCTGATTTTTATTGTCTGTGGATTGATGATTCTGGGTACCTTCCTGAAAAAGGATGTATTTACCTTGCTGGCAGGTTTCGGTGCGATGGCTGCCGTGCTGATGCTGGTGTTTCAGAACACGATTCTTTCATTGGTGGCTTCAGTACAGATTTCTTCTTATGACATGGTGCGTATCGGTGACTGGATTGAAATGCCTTCACTGAATGCGGATGGTGATGTAATTGATATGTCATTACATACCGTGACCGTGCAAAACTTTGACAAAACCGTTACGACCATTCCAACCAATAAGTTAGTGACGGATACGTTTAAAAACTGGCGAGGAATGCAGGAAGCAGGCGCGCGTCGTATCAAACGTTCGATTCATATTGATCAAAGCAGCGTGCATTTTATGAGTGAGGAAGAACAGACCAAACTCAAAAACTTTATCCTGCTGGATCATTATCTGAATACCAAGACTGAAGAACTGGTCAAATTCAACCAGCAGTTACAGCATAATTCCCAATATAATCAGCGCCGTTTAACCAATTTAGGAACGTTCCGCGCCTATCTGGAATTTTATCTGCAACAGCATCCAGGTATTACTAAAGACTTTTCTCTGATGGTGCGTCAATTACAGCCGACTAGTGAAGGCCTACCGCTAGAAATCTATGCCTTTACCAATACCACGGTATGGACTGAATATGAGAACATTCAGTCTGATATTATGGATCATGTATTGGCAATTATTCCGGAATTTGGCCTGAAAGTGTATCAGGCACCTTCAGGTAGCGATTTTAAGGAAGTATTTACAGCGCCTGCTTCGCCAATTATTACTTAATTTCAACGCAGTTACTCCAGGCCTGAAATGATACGTCATCTCAGGCTTTTTTTTATTGATGTAGCTATGCAATCTCATCAATGTCTTTTTAAATTTTTTATTTACCTGAAATCAACTTTTTCAGGTTTTAAGCTTTGCAACCTAAAGTTTGATTTAGTTAATCATTTTGTGGCAATTTCACCTTAATTCAGCCTTATAAAAACAGAATCCTTTATAATCCGTGAAAAGCAAAATGCATGAGAAAAGAGCACACTAATGTTTCGATGGCTTGAACGGCTGGTAGATCCCTATCCCACCAAAAATCTGAACCAACCCTTGCCCACCAGTTTTTTCCCTTTTGTCTGGCAAGCGGCTTATGGCGTACGCCGTTATCTGTTGATTCTTGTCCTTTGTACTGCCGGTGCAGCCAGTTTCGAGGCCTTGCTGTATGCTAAAATTGGCGATCTGGTCAATTGGCTCAGCCAAAGTCAGCCAGACACCTTTTTGGAGCAACATGCCACTAACCTGACTTTACTCACTGTAGTCCTGCTGGCCAATATCTTCTTTGCCAGTGCGCAATCCTTGATCAAGCACCAGATTTTATACAGTAATTTCCCGATGCGTTTGCGCTGGCGTTTTCATAATCTGCTGCTCAAGCAAAGCCTGGATTTCTTCCACAATGACTTTGCCGGTCGTTTATCTGCCAAGGTCATGCAGACCTCACTGGCGATCCGTGAATTCTGGGTCATTCTCGGTGATATGCTGGCCTATGTAGTGATTTATTTCATTACCATTAACATCGTACTCGGTTCAATTTCTGCTTATCTGATTATTCCACTGATGGTATGGCTGCTACTGTTTATCTGTGCTGCCAGCTATTTTATTCCCCGTCTCAGCAAAATCTCGCATGAACAGGCCGATGCCCGTGCGGTAATGACTGGCCGTGTGACCGATGCTTATACCAATATTCAGACCGTTAAACTTTTTGCTCATGCAGGCCGTGAAAGCCAGTATGCCAAAGCATCCATGCAAGAGTTTATGGTGACGGTTTATAAACAGATGCGACTGGGGGCCCAGTATGAAATCAGTATTTTATTGCTGAGCCTCGTACTCTATGGCGGTGTATTAGGGACAGCGATCTGGTTATGGATGGAAGGTCAGGCTCAGCTCGGCATTATTGCAGCAACTACAGCGATGGTACTGAAACTGAACAGTATTGCCGAATTCCTGATGTGGCAAACCTCGCAATTGTTTGAAAATGTCGGAACTATTCAGGATGGTATGGGAACTCTGGGCAAATCAATTTCGATTCAGGACAAGCCGGATGCTAGAGAACTGGAACTAAAACAGGGTGAAATCAAATTTGATAATGTTTGTTTTGCCTATAATGACAAAAACGTGATTGATGGTTTGAACCTGACCATTCGACCGGGTGAAAAAATCGGTGTGGTGGGTCGTTCTGGTGCCGGTAAGTCTACCCTGATTCAATTATTACTGAATTTCTATCGTATTGACCAAGGTCGTATTTTAATCGATGGACAAAATATTGAAGATGTGACTCAAGATAGCCTGCGCAAGAATATTGCCATGGTGACACAGGACACTTCACTGCTACATCGTAGTGTGGCTGAAAACATCAAATATGGTCGTCCGAATGCGACGGATGAAGAAATGTTTGAGGCGGTGCGTAAAGCTGAGGCAGAGGAATTCATTCCGCAACTAAGCGATATGCGCGGTAAGCGTGGTTATGATGCCTATGTCGGTGAGCGTGGCGTCAAGCTGTCTGGTGGTCAGCGTCAGCGTATTGCGATTGCCCGTGTCTTTCTGAAAGATGCACCTATTCTGATTCTGGATGAAGCAACCAGTGCACTGGATTCAGAAGTTGAAGCGGCAATTCAGAGCAGTCTGGATGAGCTGATGAAAGGTAAAACTGTGATTGCGATTGCTCACCGTCTTTCTACTATTGCGCAAATGGACCGGTTGATTGTGCTGGATCAGGGTAAGATTGTTGAACAAGGCACACATGATGAACTGGTGGCATTGAATGGAATTTATGCGCATCTGTGGCAACGTCAGACTGGCGGATTTTTAATAGAACACGACACAAAAGAACAAGGATAGAACATGTTATATCTGGAAGACCTGCAGATTGGTGATGAGTTTAAAAGTCGTTCTTACCGCATGAGTAAGGACGAAATTCTAAAGTTTGCTCATGCCTATGATCCGCAACCGTTTCATGTCGATGCGGAACAGGCCGAACAGCATCCGATCTTCCGGGGTCTGGCCGCCAGTGGCTGGCATACTGCTGCGGTGGTCATGCGTTTATGGACCGAATGTTTCCCGGTTGCTTATGGTCTGATTGGGGCGGATTCGCATGTGCGTTGGCCCTGCCCGACCCGCCCTGATGATGAAATCCGGGTGATTGTGACCATCACTGATATTCAACCTTCCAAACGCAAACCTGATCGTGGCATCGTTCACTATGAAACCCAAGCCTTGAACCAGCAAGATCAGGTTCTATTTAATTCAACCACAAATATTCTGGTATTTAAACGAGAATTTACAGCAGTTTAGTTTGATTTTTACCCACATTTCAGGCTAATCTGCTTGAAGTGTCTGGGTAAGGCTCAGCATTTTGTCCAACAATTTTAAAGATAAAACTGGCTAGTTCATGCCAATATGGGCACATAAATAGAAAAAATTTGACTGAGTGCAACGGATCGCGCATGAAGATAATTGTTCCACGCCAAGACCAAGGCATCCCGGGTGTTTATGGTCTTTTGCTTCTCGACGTTATCTCCCGCTGGGGCTATAACGATGAGTCGCTATTCAAACCTTTTGGGCTAACCAGCGAACAGCTGGCAGATCCTGAGTTCCGAATTCCGACTGCTATCGCCAATGATATGGTTAAACACGCACTCAAGCTGACTGGTGAACCGACCTTGGGCTATCACCTTGGCACACAGATGCGTATTTCCATTCATGGCTTCATTGGCTATGCCATTATGACGGCAAATAATATTACCGAAGCTTTGGTGCTGGCCAACCGTTTTATTCAGTTGCGTTTGCCCTTCCTGCAACTGTTCTTCTCGACCTTTGGGGTCAAGGCCACAGTACAGCTACAAACTGATATTCAGATGGAACCGCTGCGTACTGAAATTTCAATCGCCCTGATGATCGGTCTGATCAGTATGGCCAAAGCCATTACCGGGATCAGCGATGCAACCGGAGAAATTGATTTCGATTTTAAAAAGCCGGAAGGTTTTGAACACTTTATGGTGAAATTCCCTACGCATCAGTTCCGTTTTGAACAGCCACATCTGTTACTTAGCTTCGATAAAAACTATCTGATGAATAAACTGGTGCATGCCGATCCGATCGCCAGCCAAATTGCGATTAACCAGTGTGAAGCAGAACTTTCCGCACTGGGTGAACGGCATCGTATTGCCATGCGGGTACGGGATATTCTGACCAATTCAGAACAGCATTATCTTAGTATTGAAGCAGTCGCCGACCGTCTGCATATGTCGGATCGTACCTTGAAACGTCAGCTGGCCGCAGAAGGCACTTCTTTCTCGACATTGGTCGATGAAGTACGTTATCGTCATGCAACTTCCCTGCTTTCACGAACAGACTTTACTCTGGAACAGATTGCCGATGAACTCGGTTATAGTGATGTCGCCAACTTCAGTCGTGCCTTTAAACGCTGGAGTGGTCGCAGTCCAAGCAACTGGCGTAAAGATCCGTATCTATAAGCCTTTTGTTTTGCAGCAAAAGAATGTATAAATCATGTCAAAAATGAACCTAAGCGATTTAAGGAGTTATCAATGAATCATCCTTCAGAATTAAAGTACGCAAGTACACATGAATGGGTACGCATTGAGGGTGATCTTGTGGTGACCGGTATTTCTGACCATGCACAGGATGCTTTAGGTGACCTGGTCTATGTTGAAGCGCCAGATCTTGATTCACACGTGACCGCAGGTCAGCAAGCAGGTGTGGTTGAATCTGTAAAAACTGCCTCAGATATCCATGCGCCTGTTTCTGGTATCGTTGTTGAAATTAACCCGGCACTGGAAGATGATCCGGATTTCATTAATGACGATCCATACGGCAAAGGCTGGATTTACAAAATCAAGCCAGATAATATCGCAGATGTCGAAAAACTGCTCAGCAATACTGAATATGAAGCAGGGCTTTAATTTAACCTGTTTTAAGAATCAGCCTGCGGGCTGATTTTTTTATACCTGAATTTTTAAGACCTTTTACATATTAAAATGACACCAAATTTGTCGCTTTTTATTGTATCATTCACATAATCTCCCATATAGTCTTCGTGACGCGCTTCGTTGCTGAATATCGCATTCAGCATGTTCCATAAAAAATACTAATTTTGGCCTAGCGTCTCACATTAAAATTTCTGGATCATGATGAACGCAACTGTAACGCCGTTGTGGACAAAGTCCTTTTTGCTTTGTCTGGCAAATAATCTGTTTTTGTTTATTTTTTATTTTGCACAAACCACAATTCTGCCGATTTATATTCTTAAAGAACTTGGGGGCAGCGTAACCCAAGCCGGATTAACCCTGACGCTATTCATGGTTTCTGCGATCTTGATCCGCCCATTTAGTGGTTTGATTATTGAAAAACTGGGACAGCGCCGTACTTTAATTATCTCGGCGACGATGTTCTGTTTTATTGCTTTTGGCTATTTATTTATTAGCAATATGACCAGTTTATATATCCTGCGTTTATTCCATGGGGTCTGGTTTAGTATCCTCACTACCGTTTGTGTTCCTGTGGTAAACCAGTTTATTTCGGATAGTCGCCGAGGCGAAGGCATGGGTTATTATGCCATGTCGGTAAATCTCGGAATTGTACTCGGCCCCCTCATTGGCCTAAGTCTTATTCCTTATTTAAGCTATACCATGGTGACTGCTGTACTGGTAGCCATGATCTTTATCGGTTATATCTTCTGCTTTCTAATTCCGGTGCAAGAAGTCAAACAACCAGACAGTGAAGCTGAAAAAAGCAAGTTGGGTTTAAGTGATTTTGTTGAGAAGAAATCCCTGACCGTTGCCTTAATGGTCATGATGATTTCCTTCTCATATGCCAGCATCATGTCCTTTATTGCCCCCTTTGCCAGTTCAATTCATCTGATGCAGTACGCAGGCTTATTCTTTGTGGTTTTTGCCATTTCCATGATGAGCTTACGCCCGATTACTGGCAAAATTTATGATCGTAAAGGTCCACAATATGTAATTTATCCTGCGGTTCTTACCTTTAGTCTGGGGCTATTGGTTTTAAGTCAGATTCATAACCTGACTGGATTTATGCTGGCAGCCGTACTGATCGGATTAGGTTTTGGCAGTGCTCAACCTTGTTTGCAAACTCTCGCCATTCAACGTGCTCCCAAGCATCGGATTGGCTATGCCACTTCGACTTTCTATACCTGCTACGACATTGGCATTGCTATTGGCTCATTAGTCGTTGGGATGATGATTACCAAGCAAAGCTTTAGCTTCGCCTTTATTATTTGTGCCGCTCTAACAGCTCTGAGCCTGCTGTATTTTAAATTCGTGGTTCAACGTACAACTGTTATAGCTTAATCCAGTAATAAAAACCGACCCTATTTCATGTCGGTTTTTAGTTTAAACGCCTAAGATTTATGAGCTTTGTTCTGTGCTACTGGTATCTTCATCCGCTTCATTGTCCGGCTTTTTCTCTTCCACCATGCTAAATGCGGTGGCCGTGTTATTCATGGCTGGATTAGCACGCGCACTTTTCAGTTTGATTTGCAGACGAAGTTCATTGGTCGAATCAGCATTACGCAATGCTTCTTCATAAGAAATCGCACCTTCATTATAAAGATCAAATAATGCCTGATCAAAGGTCTGCATACCAAGTTCACGTGATTTACCCATAATTGCTTTTAATTCATGGAAATCACCTTTCAGAATAAGATCTGATACCAATGGTGTATTCAGCATAATTTCGACCGCGGCACGACGCCCCTTGCCATCTTCAGTACGGACCAAACGCTGAGAGACAATCGCTTTCATATTGGAAGACAGATCCATCAATAACTGATTACGGCGTTCTTCCGGGAAGAAGTTAATAATCCGGTCGAGCGTCTGGTTGGCATTGTTGGAATGCAGCGTCCCCAGACAAAGATGCCCTGTTTCGGCAAAGGCAATTGCATGTTCCATGGTTTCCGTATCCCGGATTTCACCAATCAGAATCACATCGGGTGCCTGACGCAAGGTATTTTTTAAGGCATTATGCCAGGAATGGCTATCTACACCGACCTCGCGATGGGTGATCATTGACTTCTTATGTTTATGTACATATTCCACCGGGTCTTCTACGGTAATGATATGGCCTGCTGAGTTTTCATTACGATAATCAATCATCGCAGCAAGCGAAGTCGACTTACCTGAACCTGTACCGCCCACGACGAGTACCAGACCGCGCTTTTCCATAATCACATGCTTGAGTGACTCTGGTAATTTTAACTTCTGGAAATTCGGAATTTCTGCAGTGATGGTCCGGATCACCATGCCGACATTGAGCTGCTGCTGGAACACGTTGACACGGAAACGTGAAACGCCCGGTACAGTAATGGCAAAGTTACATTCTAGTTCTGCTTCATATTCTTTACGCTGCTTTTCGTTCATCAGTGCATAGGCAAACAGTTTGGTTTTTTCTGGGGTGAGTTCCTGTTGCCCAAAAGGTTTCATTAATCCTTGATGTTTGATACTCGGAGGAAAGTCTGCGGTAATGAACAAGTCTGAACCACCATATTCAACGACCTTGGTCAGCATATGATGCATAAACTTACGTGCTTCTTCTAATAACTCTGCCGTAAACATATTTTCCTCTGTAATGCACAATGGTATAAATCTTCAAAAAAAGACTCATATCAATATATTTTGATTTTATTGTGCAGCGTTTTTTCAAAAGGCTCAAACACATTTGATTTATAAAGATAATTTTTTTAAATAATTCTGTGACCTGATTCAAAGAAAATAAAAATAAAGGGAAATGATCTTAATGAAATTAAAATCTAATATTTATAACTATTGATAAACTAGAGTTCAGATTTTAGAAAAGTAAATTGGAAACTCATCGAAATGAATCCGTCCACATATTTTTTTAAATAAGGAAATTAAATTAAAAATCTTGGTGGCTAAAGCTTTATGATCTTTAAACCACCGCTGAAAAATTATCATCCAACTTAACTGCATTTGAATGCAGCTTGATTTCAGCAAAATGTTGTATGTCAGATTCTGGAAAGTGTAGTTTCCTTAGACTGTTCCAGTATCCTCATTTTACTTCCTTCTTCCTGAAGAGCGGGATTGATGCGACTGCTCTTTAATTTGATCTGCAAACGCATTTCATTACTTGAATCTGCATTACGCAAGGCTTCGTCATAAGAAATAATTCCCTGGTTATACAAATCAAATAATGCCTGATCAAAGGTCTGCATGCCGAGTTCACGCGAACGCGCCATAATAGTTTTCAACTCGTAAAAATCTCCTTTACGGATAAAATCAGACACCAGTGGCGTATTCAATAAAATTTCAACGGCAGCTCTACGGCCTTGCCCATCCTCGGTACGGATCAAACGTTGCGAAATCACAGCTTTCATATTGGCGGATAAATCCATTAATAGCTGATTGTGGCGTTCTTCCGGGAAGAAATTAATAATTCGGTCTAAAGCCTGATCGGCATTATTAGAATGCAGGGTGGCCAAACACAGATGACCGGATTCAGCAAAGGCAATTGCATGCTCCATACTTTCGGTATCCCGGATTTCACCAATCACGATCACATCCGGTGCCTGACGCATGGTATTGATCAGCGCGTTATGCCAGGAAACACAATCTACGCCAATTTCACGTTGGGTAATCATGGACTTTTTATGTTGATAGACGTATTCCACAGGATCTTCTATGGTAATAATATGTCCTTCAGAATAGGTATTGCGGTGATCAATCATGGCTGCCAGTGTGGTGGATTTACCAACACCTGTCGCACCTACAATCAGAACCAGCCCACGTTTTTCCATAATCACTTGTTGCAAAGAGTTTGGTAGTCCTAATTGCTGAAAGCTTGGAATCTCCGTAGTAATGGTTCTGATTACCATCCCAACATTATGCTGTTGCTGAAAGACATTGACCCGGAAGCGTGATACACCCGGTACACTGATACCGAAATTGCATTCCATCACTGATTCAAATTCCTTGATCTGTCGTTCATTCATTAAAGCATAGGCAAACAAACGGGTTTTATCCGCTGCCAGTTTTTGCTGACCAAAAGGTTTCATCAAGCCCTGCTGTTTGATACTTGGTGGAAAATCTGCGGTAATAAAAAGATCGGAACCTCCATATTCAACCACTTTGGTCAGCATATGGTGCATAAATTTACGTGCTTCATCGAGCAATTCGGGTGTATACATATCCAGGTCCCTCAGATCATGTCCATCGCGCGATATAAAACGGTTTGATGCAGATCCTGAAAAATTATTGTTATTGTGAAATCACTTATTTTTTGATGTATTTATAAATATATTTTTAATGATTATTATTCTGTATGTTCAACATAGTAAAGGTGTTGATCGAAACTTTATAAGCAGTCTTCCTCTCAGTAGCATTCACTCATGCCTTTCCCTAACAATCAGAGGAAAGGCAAGACCGCAAATTTAAGCACTACGCTTTAAACCTTCCAGTCGCAGTGAATCTATCATATTTAACAACAGTTGTTCGGTTTTTGTCCAGCCCAGACATCCATCGGTAACCGACTGTCCGTAAACCATACCATTTGAAATTTTCTGATTGCCATCAACCAGATGACTTTCCAGCATCACACCGCGAACATTGGTCTGTAAGCGTTCTGCCACGATCTGCTCTAAAACCTCTGGTTGTAACATCGGATTTTTGGAACTGTTGCCATGGCTACAGTCAATCACTAATGCTGGCAATTCCGCTGAATGTTTGGCTTTGATTTTCTCGATTTCAGATAACTGGTAGTTCGGACCACTATTTGATCCACGCAGAATCAGATGGGCTTTTGGATTACCTTTGGAATTTAAAATACATGGTAAACCCGATTGGCTCATGCCCAGGAACTGATGCGGATGAGAAGCTGACTGAATCGCATCTAAAGCAATCTGAATCGAACCATCAGTGCCATTTTTGAAACCGATGCTGTATGGCATATGGCTGGAAATTTCGCGGTGGATCTGAGATTCACTGGTACGTGCACCAATCGCACCCCAAGCTAGTAAATCATCGAAGTATGCCGTCGCCATTGGACTGAGGATTTCCGAAGCAATCGGTAAGCCCATGCCAATAATTTTCAGGTAAAGTTCGCGAGATTTTTGCAGACCCAACTGCATATTGGATGAACCATCCAGTGCAGGATCGTATAGGAAACCTTTCCAGCCGACTGTGGTACGAGGCTTTTCAATGTAAGCACGCATGACCAGGAAAATCTGATCAGAAATTTGAGCCTGTAACTGTTTTAATTTTTCTGCATATTCAAGTGCGGAGGCTTCATCATGGATGGAGCATGGTCCGGTAATCACCATCAGACGGTGATCTTTACCCTCTAGAATGTTCTGTATGGTTTGTCGCTGTCCGGCAATCTGTTCAGCCAATTGTGGAGACAATGGCAATTGTGCTTTCAGTTCTGCCGGCAGGCTTAATAGAGTTTCAGTTTGCTGTTGTTGTGATGTAATAACGCTATTCATGACTTTCATCCTTTGGACTGATCAATACAGTCCGAACTTTTATTTGAGCTTTATGGGTCTATGTGTCTGGGTGCTAAGGTTCATCAACTGGTTAAAGTAGAACCAATAAAAGTTGCTAAAGTATGAATAATTAAAATAAGTCATGGCTGTCTCCAAAATTAGTAAATATAACAAGCATAAAAAAACCTGATCAGGGTTGCCGATCAGGTATAAACTGGGTGGGCAACCTTTTACTTGCCCGAACGCATTCAGGCAATCATCTAAACTGCCAGAAATAATAATAAGCGTTTAAGTTTACAGGTTGCTTGAGCATGTTATGTCATTCATAAAAATGTGAATATGAAATTTAAAATACGCGGTATATCAGTATTTGACAAGTAAAAATTGTAAAAAAAATATTTATTAGTGTGGCTATTTTTATTTATCAATCCACGTATTTGTCATAGCTATACCAAAGTTTGACAAGATCTGAAGCTACCTCAGACCTTGTCAAGATTCAGTTACTCATTATTAAAGCAGAATCAACGTGAAACACGGTTCCAAGCATCGCGAATCGCATATTTAGCCTGCTCCCAGTTCAGACGCGACTCGCCTTTTACTTGTTCCCATTTGATTCTTAAATCAGATTCGGCATCTTCAAAACGGGTGTTAGCATCATAATGGGCACGGTTTTCATAACCAACCTGATACGCCGTATGATAATCACGATCATAATCCAGATCGCTATAACTTGTACGTGCTTCAGTATAATAAGGCGTATTTAATGAATTTTCACGCCAATATGCTTCTTCTTCGGTTGGGTTTACCACTTCACCTACACCATGACCCGCTAACCCGCCAACCACTGCACCGACAACGCCACCGACAGCAGTTCCAACCGGACCAGCAGCAGAACCAATTGCTGCACCTGCAGCTGCACCGCCTGCAGCACCGACACCTGTACCTACCGGATGCGCACCCGGTTCACCAGTAATTGGATCGGCATTTAAATCATCACGTACTTCTTTCGGAGAATTCTTGATTAAATCACGATCAAAATTATCATTCGACATAGAGCTTATCCTTATTGTTGAAAATGGTTTTCTTAACGCATATCAATATGCTTTCATCACTATAAAGCTCTGAGCCAAAATGACTTTAGAAGGCTTGTGCGGATTCAGTTAAGCTCTGTGAGGGTTTTAGAGGCAAATGTATCCAATTTAAAATAAATAAACATAAAAAAGACCGGTATTTACCGGTCTTTTAAAATTGATCTGCTTAGTCAAAATGAATCACTGTACGGATCGACTTGCCTTCATGCATCAGATCAAATGCTTCGTTAATCTGCTCAAGCGGCATGGTATGGGTTACAAATGGTTCTAGCTGGATATCACCTTTCATAGCCTGCTCAACCATTCCTGGCAATTGTGAACGACCTTTTACGCCACCAAATGCAGTCCCCATCCATTTACGGCCAGTCACGAGCTGGAATGGACGAGTCGAAATTTCCTTACCTGCACCAGCGACACCAATAATGACTGATTGACCCCAGCCACGGTGTGCACATTCCAGTGCAGAACGCATTACGTCGACATTACCGATACATTCAAATGAATGATCTACACCCCAGCCTGTCATTTCCACAATGACTTGCTGAATTGGCTTGTCATAGTCTTTTGGATTTAAGAAGTCGGTTGCACCGAACTGTTTTGCCAGTTCAAATTTATCAGCATTGGTATCTACTGCAATAATACGGCTGGCTTTGGCTTGACGGGCACCTTGTACCACTGCCAACCCGATACCCCCCAGACCAAATACTGCAACCGTATCACCTTCCTGTACTTTTGCTGTGTTATGTACTGCACCAATACCTGTAGTGACACCACAGCCTAATAAGCAAACGTGTTCATGATTTGCTTCTGGATTGATTTTCGCCAGAGAAACTTCAGCAACCACGGTATATTCAGAGAATGTTGAACAGCCCATGTAATGGTAAATTGGCTCGCCATTATAAGAGAAACGCGTGGTACCATCCGGCATTACCCCTTTACCCTGAGTCGCACGTACAGCAACGCATAGGTTAGTTTTTCCAGATTTACAGAACAGGCATTCACCACATTCAGCAGTATATAGAGGAATCACGTGATCACCCGGTTTTAAGCTGGTGACACCTTCACCCACTTCAACCACCACACCTGCACCTTCATGGCCCAGAATTGCCGGGAATACACCTTCAGGATCTTCACCAGATAAAGTGAAAGCATCAGTATGACACACGCCCGTATGGCTAATTTTTACCAGAACTTCGCCAGCTTTCGGTGGTGCGACATCAACTTCAACGATCTGTAATGGCTCGCCTGGACCGAACGCTACCGCTGCACGTGATTTCATTTAAAACTATCCTTTGTTTGCTGATTTAACAGATGACTAACAGTAACCTCTTTCTATTCTGAGATTCAACCATTAACATCTTTAATATGGGAAGAATAAAGCCAAATAATTAATGGAAACTCAATGACTCACCGAACTAAAACACTTTGTATCAGTTTTATTAGCTTATCCATTTTTTTGACAGGCTGTGAGTTAGATCCAAACATATCGACTAAAGCAAAAATTACACCGGTACAATCCCAACACTGGATTCAAAAAACCGAAGCCCGGGAAAATGTTCAGGAAGGTTTAACCGCTTATTTGCCGCTATATGACGGTTTTATGAGTATTGCAGCACGACTACACCTGATCAATCACGCCAAGCATCATCTTGATTTGCAATATTATATCTGGAACGATGATTTTATTGGTAATCTGGTATTGTCCCAGTTGCTGAATGCCGCTGATCGCGGAGTTAAAGTGCGGCTATTAATTGATGACCAGAATGGTACCCAGCTGGATGATAAACTGCTTGCGCTGAGCCAACATCCTAATATCGAAACCAAATTATTTAATCCTTATAAATTTCGTCACTTTCGCGCCCTGGATTATGGGCTGCGTTTAAAGAAAGTGAATCACCGTATGCACAATAAATTGATCATTGCCGATGGCAGTGTGGCTGTCACCGGTGGCCGCAATATCAGTAGTGAATATTTTGAAGCCAGCAATGATTTTCAGTTTACCGATGTCGATATTTTCTTTGCTGGCAATGCGGTCACAGATGCCAACCAGTCTTTTATCGACTTCTGGAATGATACGCTGAGTTATGATATCCAGCAGATCTTAGAGGAAAAGTCTAAACCGGATGATTTGATTGAATTAAGAAAATTATTTGCTCAAACCCGTTTGGATGCCAAGGAAACCCAGCGTCGCGTCAATATTGCCGAGCAACAAATTGCCAAACAATTACAGTCACAACCTGTGCAATGGGCCAGTGCGCACTTTGTTGCCGATTCCCCCAGAAAAGCACGTCACACGATAAATGATGAAGACTTCATCTATACCCAGATGTTAGATCTGATGGGTGAACCAAAAAATCAGTTAGACCTGGTGTCTTCCTATTTTGTTCCCACCCAATGGGGAACGGATTATCTGAGCAAGCGTGCCCGAAATGGCTTGAAAATTCGGGTTGTCACTAACTCATTTTTGGCGAATGATGTGCCTGTGGTACATGCCTACTATCAGCAATACCGTAATCAATTGCTCAAAAATGGTATAGAAATCTGGGAATTTAAACCTTATATCGAACGTCGGGAACGTACCTGGTATGAAAAAATGACAGGTAATGTGATTCCAGCTAAAAATAAAAACAGCTCCAGCCTGCATGCCAAGTTTTTCCATGCGGATGGCAAAGTCTTTATCGGCTCTTTTAACTTTGATCCCCGTTCAGCCCGCCTGAATACTGAAGTCGGACTGGTGATCGAATCAGAGAAACTTCAAAATGAAATTGCAGCATCATTAGATAAATATCTGCCACGTATTGCTTATCAACTTAAGCTGAATGATAAAGGGGAAATTATTTGGCTTGACCAACAGAAAGACGGAAAAACTTTAAAATTTACACATGATCCTGAAACAACCCGATTCCAGCGTTTTATGATGCATTTAGTCACGACTTTTCCGGCTGAATGGGCAATGTAATGACAACCAGATGACAAAATCGAACTTCTACCTCATTTTAAAAATTGTTAATTTTAGGATTAATTGAAAATTGTGCAGGTTTTAGACGTTTATTCGATCAATGCGGTCATGATCTGTACCATAGCTCTAGATTGCCTTAAAATTACACTTTTCCAGTTTTTGCGAAGTTTTTTCGCCACACTCCCATGCAATTTTTTGATTTAAGCCGCCAATTTAAGTTAAGTGATATCCTCACACCAACCAAAACCCTTCAAGAATTATCCGCTCAGGAATGGTTTCTCGCGAAAATCCGTGTAGAGCATGACTGTATTTCTGATACAGAGGTGATTGAAGGTCAGGCTATCATCCAGTCCAATGAAAATATCCAGATTGAACTGGAATGGCTGATTCAAGATTCTGGCTATGATCTACAGGTGCTGTTTAAAGGTGTAGAAACTGAGGTCAATGAAGAAACTTTGGTCGTCGTCAAAGGTGCGAAACTGGTTGATGAGCAGCAACAATTACTATCTTCACAAGCTTTGAGTTTATGGATCGATGGCACGCTGTTGCCTTTATTACCGAATATTCGTCGTGAAATTAAATCTCGTTTAAATCTTTGGGATTATGTGGAATATGATGGTTAATATTTAAAGCCATCACTAAAACATTTAAGGGCGATTCAATCGCCTTTTTTATTTTAAAATTTCTATAGAGATGAATGGTAAGTCGTAATGTCTCAGCAATTTTATATATGCTCTATGCTATGTTAATGAAAATAATAAAAAATGAAGATGATCTTATGATGATAAACATTCAGCCTCAAGATTGGCTTAAGATCCGGAATGTCATTGCTGATGTCCAGCGTGCTGCCATGCACTGCTCGGTATCTACAATCACCTCTGATGGATTTCCTACAAGCAGTCCCATCGGCACTTTATTTTTACATGAATATAAACCCACAGGCTTTTTCTTTGACCGCTACTGTACCAGCCTGAAACAGAACCTTCCACATAGTTCGAAAGCGTGTATTCAAGCAGTAAATAGTAACCGCTCATTTTGGCTAAAATCTTTAATGAGCGGTAAATTTAGCAGTTATCCAGGTGTACGTTTATATGCGGAAATCAGTGAACTTCGACCTGCAACTGAAACTGAACTGGAGCTGGTCCATCGTAGAATAAAACTATTAAGATGGACCAAAGGCAGCCGCCTGATCTGGTCTGACTTTACCCATGTTCGGGATTTTCAGGCGCATGGTTTTAAATGGGTGGAATATCCACAAATGATACCGGATACATAGATTTAATACTTACTATTAGTTAGAAATTAACTATAAGTATGAATTTGTTTTATTTTCTTAATCCCAAAATGAAATATTTGCTTCAATCAAGATAGATTTAACGTAAACATTATAAGTATTGCATTCACCTTTATTGCTAAAACCTAAATCAGTCCAGCATCTCTAAACAATTCCCGATAGGCTTCCGCCTTTTTCTCCAAAGCCAATGGATAGGCTCGTGATGATGATGGCATTCGATAGAGTTTTAGTTCACGTCCAGCAAAATGTGCTTTACTCGGCTGCCCGATAGCAGGTTTTTCTGTGCCTTCAGGCATGGATAGCATCAGGGTTTCGGTCGCTTTATCGCCTGTGGTCATAATGCTATGACATAAAGGCATCTGAACAAGCAGTTTGTTGAGGTCAGTTGGCGTAACAATTTCCAGAAATTTATCTGAAGCATTCCCTTTCAATCGCCGGATCTGATACGCCGTATCAAAAATCGCAATACCTTTTTCCAGCAAAAATTCCCGAATCAACATCTCCTGAAAATTCTTATTGGCAAGATCCAGAAAGTAATCTTTATTATGATAGAAAATTAAACCAAATATCCGCCACATATCATTTTGATAATTTGGATAATAGAAACGCATTTTCCAACGTGTTTCTGGTGGCGGAAAACTGCCCATCATCAGAAGTTTGGAATTTTCCGGTAAAAAAGGTTCTAGAGGATGGGTTTCAATATCCGACATAAAATTTCACTAAATTAGTGTATAAAAATTCTATTCTAAAATTTTTGGCGGATTTTTGTAGCAACTTCCTGTCCCCAAAGCGTATAAACTTCTTTACTCGGGTGAAAACCGTCTTGGGCCATTTCCAGATTGAGTGCCTGATATTGTTTGATATCGTACTCAATCCACTGCATATTGGCTTTCTTGCTGACAAATTTCTCCAGCTCAGAGTTCATGGCTTTGGCATAACGACCAAATAACCAGGCTAATGGATTTGGTAAAGCCGGGAACATGTTCATTGGTGGAACGCTGGCCGCGATAATTAACTCAGGACTAAAGCAACTTTCAATTGTCTGATAAAGTTTCTGCTGCTTTTTAATCCACACATCTGCGGGTATCAGCTTGGTAACATCATTTACACCGACTGAAGTCACAGATCTCTTTCATAAATCAAAAAACGATCTTCTTTTTGGTTAATATTTGCACTCCGGATTTCTTGGCATTCGTGCATAATCTGCGGATGAAATACATCGATTCAAACAAGCTTTCTGATCCTCAGTTCAAGCGA
>NZ_DEZM01000087.1:0-17268 GCF_002364825.1 Acinetobacter sp. UBA3132
AATGAGGACACGCCCTAATAATCATGCAAACAGAAAATAAAATTCCCCCTAAAGCTGAAATTTTATTTTCTGTTATTTAAGTTTGAGCACTTGCTCCCATGAGGATCAGTATCAATACATAGATCAAGATTTTCGCAAGCTGGCAGCTTTATTATTTTGTCCAGATGAAGTTCTGCTTTTTTAACCTCTATAGTGGTTATAGCGCTCAATTAACTCAAACCACGTTTAATCCTATTTACCACACAAAAAAGGTCTAAGTTTTAGCTTTTGGCACTTTTTATCTACTTTATCACTCTCAATCTATCTCAGTCGTTTATATGTCCCCCACATTCTAATTTTTACTTTAATTTAATGATTCAGGTTCCGCATTCAAAATATCCAGGCAATAAAAAAACCCCAGTCATTGACTGGGGTTTTTCGTATCTGGCGGAAGCGGTGAGATTCGAACTCACGGAGGGGTATAAGCCCTCGTCGGTTTTCAAGACCGGTGCATTAAACCGCTCTGCCACGCTTCCATGTGCGCCATCATACGGAGCTTTTTCTCACCTGACAAGTGAAAATTACAGTGAATGCAATCAACTGCATATAGTTTCATCAAATCCTTACAATCTGGCTGCCAGTTCAGCACCTTCACGAATCGCGCGTTTGGCATCCAGCTCTGCCGCCAGTTTGGCACCACCAATAATATGATACTTAGCTATAGTTTTTTGACCTTCAACTGGCATGATTTCTTTCACTGATTCCTGACCGGCACATACCACAATCGTATCTACGCGTAGCAATTGGTCATGTCCATCCACTTCAATCCATAAGCCTTCATCAGTAACCGACTTATACTGCACACCCCGCAGCATGCGTACACCATGTTTTTTCAATTGTGCACGATGTACCCAGCCTGTGGTTTTCCCTAGACCAGCACCAAGTGGTGTGGTTTTACGTTGGAGCAGATAAATTTCCCGGACTGGTGCTTCAACCTCCGCAGGCTGCATTCCTCCTTCAGTCACATAATTTGGATTTGGGTCTACTCCCCATTCACGCTTCCATTCATCTACAGGCATTGGCTGGGGTTGCAATGGCGGTTTTAGCAAAAATTCAGATACATCAAAACCAATCCCTCCTGCACCAATCACGGCAACTCGATCTCCGACAGATGCTCCATTCAGTACTTCGGTATAGGACAAGACCTGTGGCGCATCACTACCCGCAATCTTCAAGGCACGTGGTACAACGCCAGTCGCCACAATCACCTCATCAAAACCTTCACGTTCCAGCTGTTCACGATTGACCTTGGTATTCAGACGTAATTCAACCCCTGTCTTTTCTATTTGAACCTTGAAATAACGAATGGTTTCATGAAATTCTTCTTTACCCGGCACCACTTTGGCCAGGTTGAACTGGCCACCAACATCGTTCGTCGCTTCAAACAGGGTCACCTCGTGACCACGTCCGGCAGCCACCGTTGCCGCTGACATACCTGCAACGCCACCACCCACAACGGCGATCCGTTTCGGTTTTTTGGTTTTGACATAAACCAGTTCAGTTTCATATCCAGCACGCGGATTCACTAAACAGGTAGCACGCTGGTTTTTAAACGTATGGTCGAGACAAGCCTGGTTGCAGGCGATACAGGTATTGATCTCATCAACACGGTTGGTCGCTGTTTTATTAACCCAGAAAGCATCTGCCAGTAAAGGACGTGCCATTTGCACCATGTCCGCCTGCCCTGATGCCAGGATTTCTTCAGCAGTATCTGGCATATTGATACGATTCGATGCGATCACCGGAACAGTAACATTTTTCTTTACTTCTGCAGTGTACTCGACGAAAGCAGCCCGTGGCACAGACGTAACAATGGTTGGAATACGTGCTTCATGCCAGCCGATCCCAGTATTGAGTAAAGTAATTCCGGCCTTCTCTAATGCTTTAGCGACGGTAATGACTTCCTGCATGGTATTACCATCATGTACCAGATCCAGTAAAGACAGACGGAAGCAGATAATAAATTTTTCACCAATCTCGGCCCGAATCGCTTTGACAATTTCCACCGCAAAACGCATCCGGTTTTCGATCGAACCACCCCAGCGATCATTACGCTGATTAACATGACGACTCAGGAACTGGTTAATCAGGTAACCTTCTGAACCCATGATTTCCACACCATCATAGCCGGCTTTTTTTGCCAGACTGGCAGTTTTTACATAGTCCTGAATAGTAGCCAGAATCTGTTTTTCTGAAAGCTGGCGTGGTTTAAAAGGAGAAATCGGTGACTTGATTGGACTCGCTGAAACCACAAAAGGTTGGTAGCCATAACGGCCCGCATGCAGGATTTGCAACAGGATTTTGGCACCATGTTTATGCACAGCATGAGTTACCAGTCGATGCGGAGCAATATCTCCCAAGGTATTCATGGTCCCGCCTGCAGGCAGTAACCAGCCCTGACGGTTTGGAGAAATACCACCCGTGATGAGCAGACCTACCCCACCTTTGGCACGCTCGCCAAAATAAGCTGCCAGTTTGGGGTAATTATAGAAACGATCCTCCAGCCCGGTATGCATTGAACCCATCACCACCCGGTTTTTAATCGTGGTAAATCCCAGATGAAGCGGTTTTAAAATATTCGCATAACGAGTCGTTGTCATGGCTATTCCCTTTGATGATGGCTTTGCAACTTGTTGCATATTACTCTAGCGTGTTTTTTATTTTTGTTTATGGCATTTTCACAAAATTATTGCTTTCTCAGGTCAACTCAGGCCTCCCACTGTTTCGCCGAGCTTTTCCATAATGCAATTGCCCCCAGTACTGTTCCTACAGGAAAACTCAACAGCATCAGCACCGCCATAACTCGGGAAAGTGTACGCCCCTCGCCCTGACCTTTCTTAACTTTCAGAGCTGCCTGAACATTGAAATAGATCAATACCAGCATTAATAGAATGATAAATCCCAGGCTGATGGTTGAAGCGGTTCTTTGCTGAGATTCAAGATAAAGAAATACTGCGCCACTAAAGATCAACAGGCCGGCATAAATGCCATGCAATACAGACAAAGTCTGATTACGCTCATGCAGTCGTGGCAGCTGGGGCGGGGTGATACTTGAATTCATAAGAGATTCCTAAAAAATTGTTATTGTTAGTTTTATCGTATCAGGACCAGGTAATGATCTCTACTTGGCATATTAAAACCCAAGAATGGATTTAAATCAGCAGTTTTTCGATCTATTGCAACATTCGTACAACCTGTATTTTCCAATGTTTTACAGATAAAAAAATGCAGTGCGAGCACTGCATGAGATAGGCCAGATCATATTGTTATTGTTGTTATTCCCAGTTTTTCTGCTTATTTCCAGTATTTCAGCTTTGAGCTATGCCCAATACCGACATTAAAACTATTGGTCGGGTCCAGCTTCTGGTAATGGTTTTTTAATGCCGGTTTGGCAATGTAGAGATGCCCTACATTATGTTCAGCCGGATATTCCGCACCACGATCATCCAGCAGCTTCCACATGGCATGTTCCATTTTCAGCGGATTAACCCCTTTTTTTACAATGTAATCCTGATGGAATACATGGCACAGGAAGTGACCATAATAAAGTTTATGTAAGATCTGCTCTTCCATCTCCTGTGGCAGGGTTTCTACCCATTGGCGGTCATTCCTACGCAGCGCAATATCCAGCGCCACAATATCTTCCACTTCACTTAAATGGGTATCACGGTAACGAATTGCTGCACCAGCTACGGCAAAACGGTGCAGAAATGCCTTACGTCCTTCGTCTTCGGTGCAGAGAAAATAGTTCCCATCAGGATGGGCCTTAAAGTAGCCTTCAAAGAATGCCTGTACCTGTGCCACATCCTGATTTTCAATTCTGAGAATCAGATGATGCTCATACAGATCACGGTACTCGTTCATGCATTTTGGCAAATGTGATGGCAGCATTTTACTGATCATTTGCAGAATTTTGTCGCTTAAACCACGTAGCCCCATTTTCTGCAATATCCCATCAACCTTGTCTTTCATGGCAAATGCGGCAGGCACTTTGGCAGTACCAAATTTTTCAATGAACATAAAAGTGTCTTTGCCGTATTCCGCACCGATGTCATAAGCTACACGGTGAATATATTCCCCAGCAATCGGCAGACGCGGCAGGTCTTTGAGCAGAAAACGACGGATTTCCGTCAGATCATCCTGAGTATTAGTACCGACATAAAACACCTGGCTTGGAATCTTTTCAAAAGTATCCAGACGCACGGCAAATACGCAAACTTTACCAGCAGAACCAGAGGCTTCAAACAGACGGCTTGGATCGGCATTGAAGCGTGCTGGAGTATCAGCATCGACCTGACGCACATCCTGACTATAACGATGATCGGAAGCACAGCGATGTTCCTGCTGCTGGATATCCTGCTCGTTATATTGTTTCTGCTCCAGATTTTTCAGAATCTCTTCCGGACTATGACCCAGATGGATACCGAGATGATTCACCAGCTCCAGTTCGCCATGTTCATTGACACGCGCATACAATGCCAGTTCAGTATAGGCCGGCCCACGGCGAACCAAGGCTCCACCGGAGTTATTGCATACGCCACCCAGCACCGAAGCACCGATACAGGATGAACCAATCACCGAATGCGGTTCACGGTTAAATGGCACTAGCTGTTTTTCCAGTGCATCAAGTGTCGCACCCGGCAAACAGACAACCTGTTTGCCCTCCTGGATCACCTGAATACCTGTCAGACGGCGAGTACTCATCACAATCACTGGACGGTCATATTCACCAAACGGCGTTGAACCACCAGTTAAACCGGTATTGGCTGCCTGCATAATCACGATACAGTCTGCTGCAACAGCAATTTGCAATACTTGCCATTGTTCTAGTAATGAACCTGGAGTGACGACCGCAAACACCTCACCTGAACCATAACGCCGGCCCTGCCGATACAGACGAGTATCGTGATCGTCCGTCAATACATATCGCTGGCCGACCACAGCGACCAGATTGTTTAAGGTCGCAGTAGCGTCAAATGAGTTTTGCATAGTAGAGCCCCGTTTCATTTTTATGGCTATCTTTTTATAAAATCAGCCATAAGCATGTTTTGGATTTTTAATCTTGAATAGATGAAATAGCCGTAATTCTGTTGTTCCGAATTGCTCTAGGATGACCACGATTTAGAGTGGTCATCCTGATTGGTTTTATTGTGAAATTTCGCGATCAAGCCTTACTAGACAATCCTGTGTAATTTCAGCAATGGTCTTGGCACCTGTTAAGGTCATGGCCACACGCATTTCCTTGTCGATCAGATCAAGAAGGTTGCTGACACCTGCCCCGCCTGCAGCACCCAATGCATAAACGAAGGCCCGACCGAGCATACAGGTGTCCGCACCCATTGCCAGCATACGCACCACATCCAGACCATTACGGATACCAGAGTCGACCAGGATTTTCAGTTCACCTTTTACCGCATCAGCAATTAGTGGCAAGGCACGTGTGGTGGATAACACACCATCTAGCTGACGACCACCATGGTTGGATACTACAATGCCATCCGCACCGAAACGCACAGCGTCTTTAGCATCTTCAGGATCCAGAATCCCTTTGATCACCATTGGACCATCCCAATAGTCACGGATCCACTCTAGATCTTTCCAGGAAATAGACGGATCAAAGTTGGCACCCAACCAGCCGATATAATCTTCAAGGCCTGTCGGTTTACCAAGGTATTTCGAGATATTACCCAAGTCGTGTGGACGACCCATTAAGCCAACATTCCAGGCCCAGTGTGGATGCATGCAAGATTGCATATAACGGCGCATCGCTGCATTTGGTCCACTCATGCCAGAATGTGCATCACGGTAACGTGCACCCGGCACTGGCATATCCACGGTAAAGACCAGCGTTGAACAACCCGCAGCTTTGGCACGTTCCAAGGCATTTTTCATAAAACCGCGGTCACGCAGGACATAGAGCTGGAACCACATTGGGCGCTGGATCGCTGGTGCCACTTCTTCAATTGGGCACACAGATACCGTCGACAAGGTGAATGGAATACCTTTTTGGTCTGCCGCAACTGCTGCCTGTACTTCCCCACGGCGTGCATACATACCAGTCAAGCCTACAGGTGACAAAGCCACCGGCATCGAAAGGGTTTCATCAAATAATTTAGTTTCCAGACTTAGTGCTGACATGTCATTCAAGACACGTTGACGCAGCGCTACTTTTGATAAATCTTCTACATTGCGTTTCAGCGTGTATTCTGCATAAGCCCCACCATCAATATAATGAAACAGGAATGGTGGAAGACGACGTCGTGCGGCTTCACGGTAATCATTTGCAGAAGAGATAATCATAATTTAGATCCTGTTTAATCGACTCATACGCTGCTGACGGGCTTCATCCTCATCAATCGTGCGTACTTGCTGAATGACAAACTCAATGTGTCCACAAACTGCCTGACGTGCAGCTTCTGGATCTTGACGCTCAATTGCGGCCATCACCTTAAAGTGCTGGTCCTGCAACTGATCAAAACGGTGGGCCTCGGAATAGACTTTGCGTCGTCCGAGTACCACATTAAATTGCAGCAGGTCGAACAGACTGCGCATCAACTGGATCAGCACCACATTATGCGATGCTTCGGCAATCGCAAGATGAAAACGGGCATCTGCGCGGGCTGCTTCATCGTCATCACCCAACAGCTGATAATGTGCAATCTGGTCATAACACTGTCTGATTTTTTTTATATCATCGGGTGTGGCGCGCTGTGCCGCATACCAGGCTGTACCGCCTTCCAGAATCAGACGAGACTCCTGAACATCAAAACGGTATTCAGGATCGACATCCATCAGGTCACTTAAAGGCTGCACAATATGATGCTGTGACCAGTGATTCGGCAGTTCTTGCAAATAAGTACCGGCACCAACACGGCTCACCAGCATGCCTTGGCTAACCAGATGTTGCAGCGCTTCTCGCAACGAAGAGCGCGACACACCTAACTGTTCACATAATTTACGTTCTGCGGGCAAACGGTCCCCGACCTGCATATGATTTTTTTCAATCAGATTACGCAGACTTTGTACGACTTTATCAGAGACTTTCATTGCATCGCCCTCAGTATGGTGTTATGGAATCATCCATGGGAACACATAAGCTTGTAAGGTGATAATGATACCGATCATCACCGTGAAGGTGATACTGTGTTTTACGGTAAAGCGGAATAAATCCGATTCTTTACCGACAAGACCTACTGCGGCACAGGCAATTGCAATCGATTGTGGTGAAATCATTTTACCGGTTACACCACCGCTGGTATTCGCAGCCACCAGTAATACTTCAGGTACACCGATCTGCTGGGCCGTAGTTGCCTGTAAAGCCGAGAACAATGCGTTTGCTGAAGTATCAGACCCTGTCAGGAATACACCGACCCAGCCCAGGAATGGCGAGAAAAACGTAAACGCTTGTCCTGTATGTGCCAAGGCTAATGCCAAGGTTGCCGATAAGCCTGAGTAATTGGCAATAAAAGCAAATGCCAATACCATACCAATTGAGTAAATCGGTGTTTTCAGCTCATTTACCGTTTCAGCAAAGGTTGCTACTGCGTCTTTCGGTTTCATTTTCAGGTAAATGATGGTGATGATTGCAGCGATCATGATCGCTGTACCCGTCGCTGACAACCAGTCAAATTTATAGATCGCGTCGTAGTCTTTCGCTTCAGCGACCACCGGCGGCAACTTTTGAATCATTTGATGCAGGAAAGGCACTTTAATGGAAATTACTAAATCACTTAAAGCCCCATCTTTGGCAAACAGATCTTTAAATGGTTTGATGCTCCATAAAGTTACCATGGCAGTCAGTACCGCAAATGGCGACCACGCTTTAATAATTTGACCGATGCTATATTTTTGCTGGCTTGCCAAAGCAATGTTGCTATCGACCTGGTGTTCATTATCAAAACGGAAAATATGCTTTGGCTGCCAGAACTTGAGTAATACCGTTAAGCTCACCAAAGATGCAATCGCTGCAGTGATATCGGGTAATTCAGGACCTACATAGTTAGCAGTCAGGAACTGCGCCAGGGCAAAAGAACCACCACCGACTAAAATTGCAGGCCAGGTTTCTTTCACACCACGCCAGCCATCCATGATTGCCATAATCCACACCAGTACGATGGGTACCATGATTGGCAACTGACGTCCTACCATTTGGCTGATTTCCATGGTATCTACGCCTGATACCTGACCAGCGACAATAATCGGAATTCCCATCGCACCAAAAGCCACAGGTGCAGTGTTCACAATCAGACATAAACCCGCAGCATACAGCGGTTTAAATCCAAGACCTACTAATAATGCAGCAGTAATCGCAACCGGTGCGCCAAAGCCTGCAGCACCTTCCAGGAAAGTACCAAAAGCGAAGCCGACCAATAACATTTGTAAACGCTGGTCTTCGGTTAATGACAGGATCGATGAGCGAATAATGTCAAATTGACCGGTCTTCACTGAAATCTTGTAAAGGAATACGGCGCCAATAATAATCCAGGCGATCGGCCATAAGCCGTAGAAGAACCCATAGACCATGGAAGCCAATGCCATAGTGACTGGCATTTTGTAGAGGAACATTGACACCAGAAATGCCAAAGCCACAGTAATCGTTCCAGCTACACTGCCCTTCATTCTGAAAACAGCAAGAGCAAGGAAAAAGAATACGATTGGAATGAGGGCGATCGCACTGGAAATCCAGATATTTCCGATTGGATCGTAGATTTGTTGCCACTGTTGAAGCATTCTCTACTCCTTGAAATGCTTGTTTGTTATGTCATTACAGGACATGTCCAAAAGATTATTGGTATGACCAATTTAACACTAAACAGACCAATATCGGTCTTTGAGGTAGCTAAAATTAATAAAATATTTAAAATACCGCAACAGTTAAATCATTAAAATATAATTGGTATGACCAATTTTTTATATTAAAAGATGGAATTCAATATGAGCGAAAGCTAAGCAACATCGGGTATTTAACAGGTTGAAAGGAGCAAAGGTTGAGATAAAATGAAGCCTATAGAACTTTAGTCTTAGCCCGCTTTAAAACCCTGGATTTGGCTAATTCAAGGCCATTTGTGATGGCTCTATTTGCATTAGATTGTTTATTTTTTTGTCTATTTTTTAGATTTTGCATTTTTTTTGCGAAAACTTGCCATTTGAAAGGTGTTACAATATCTGCATTCAAAATTCTCTTTGGCCACCAATATAAGTGGTGCCTATATTATTCTATCGTTAGGATTAACAATGTCTGATAATGCAACTATCTTACAGAATGTACCTGTAGGCAAAAAAGTTGGTATTGCCTTTTCTGGTGGTCTAGATACTTCAGCAGCCCTGTTGTGGATGAAACAAAAAGGCGCAGAACCTTATGCATATACTGCAAACCTGGGTCAGCCTGATGAAGATGATTACGATGCGATTCCAAAGAAAGCTGAAGCATATGGCGCAGTAAAAGCACGTTTAATCGACTGCCGTCTACAGCTTGCATTAGAAGGTATTGCTGCAATTCAATGTGGCGCGTTCCACATCTCAACTGGTGGTGTTCCTTACTTCAACACAACGCCACTAGGCCGTGCAGTAACAGGGACAATGCTTGTTACCGCAATGAAAGAAGATGACGTCAACATCTGGGGCGACGGATCAACCTATAAAGGTAACGACATCGAGCGTTTCTACCGTTATGGTTTGTTGACTAACCCGAATCTTAAAATCTATAAGCCTTGGTTAGACCAGACGTTTATTGACGAGCTTGGTGGCCGTGCTGAAATGTCTCAGTTCCTGATCGACAACGGCTTTGACTACAAAATGTCAAAAGAGAAAGCTTACTCAACTGACTCAAACATGTTAGGTGCAACTCACGAAGCCAAAGATCTTGAATACCTGAATGCAGGCATCAAAATCGTTGACCCAATCATGGGTGTTGCGTTCTGGAAAGAAGAAGTTGAAATCAAACCTGAAGAAGTGTCGATCACTTTTGAAGAAGGCTTCCCAGTTGCAATCAACGGTCAACGTATCGAAGATCCTGTTGAGTTCATTCTTGAAGCGAACCGTATCGGTGGCCGTCATGGTCTAGGTATGTCGGATCAGATTGAAAACCGTATCATTGAAGCGAAATCTCGTGGTATTTACGAAGCTCCGGGTATGGCGCTGCTTCACATTGCTTATGAACGTCTGGTGACGGGTATTCATAACGAAGATACCATTGAACAATACCGTATCAACGGTCTTCGTTTGGGTCGTCTTCTTTACCAAGGTCGCTGGTTCGATTCTCAAGCGCTTATGCTTCGCGAAACTGCTCAGCGTTGGGTTGCTAAAGCAATCACAGGTACTGTAACTTTAGAACTACGTCGTGGTAATGACTACACGATTATGAACACTGAATCTGAAAACCTGACATACGAAGCTGAACGCTTAACGATGGAGAAAGGTGATTCTATGTTCTCGCCAATGGATCGTATCGGTCAGTTAACTATGCGTAACCTGGACATTACGGATACGCGTGCGAAACTGGGTATCTACACAGGTGCGGGTTTACTTGCAGTGGGTACCGGTTCAGCTGTTCCACAATTAAAAGACAAAAACTAAGTTTTAGTTGTGTCAAAAAAACCGCGCAAACTGCGCGGTTTTTATTGTCTGTAATTTAGGAAAAATTTAACTGATATGCAGCGGTTTTGAATTTGCCGAAGCAATGCTCTGATAATAAATCTGATTGCGCCCCAGTTGCTTGGCACGATACAGTGCCTGATCTGCAATGCCGAGTAATTCATCTTTGGTTATGGCTTGCTCACCACGATAAACCGTAATGCCTAGACTTACCGTAATCTGCTTGGATACCAAAGATTTTTCATGTGGTATTTCCAGACGTTCAATTGCTTTAAAGATATTGGTAGATACTGCATAAGCCCCATGCGCATCAGTTTCTGGAAGCAGCACCACAAACTCCTCACCTCCATAACGTGCAACAAAGTCCATATGCCGGATCGCATTCTTGATAGTTTTGGCGATGGTCGAAATCACATTATCACCCTTCTGGTGCCCATAAAAATCGTTATAGTTCTTAAAGAAATCTACATCGATAAATAAAATAGCCAAAGAGCTTTCCTGACGCTGAGCGGTAGAAAAGTAAATTTCCAGCATTTCATCAAAGGTACGGCGATTCGAGATTTTGGTCAGCTCATCATGCTGGCTCAGATGTAACAGCTCGGTATTGTGAATCCGGTGAATCTGCTCACTGATCCGCGCCCGCATGGAATAAAGAAAAATCATCCGTTCACGTGCAAAAATCATATGACTAATAACAAAACCGAGCAGGCAACTTCCCAACAGAATTCGGCCAAATACCAAAAGATTAAAGTTAGCCCCAACCAGGGTCAGGCAAATAATCGTAGTTCCAGCTGCCAATACACCAGTGATCATCATCTGAATCGGCTTGACACCAGTAAGGATATAACCCAGCACATAAATAATGGTGACAATTGCCATGGATTGATGTTGCAAGGCTGCGGTCTGAATAGACATAGTCAGACATGAAGTTGAAACCAGTGCCCAGAATATCAAGACCAGTGAAGCAGGCTGAAAAAAAGGTTTTAAGCGTTCTAAACTTGAGAATAAATAGAAAACAAATAAACTAATTCCGCCATTAATAATACCTATTAAAGACAATACAAAATCATGTACAAAATATTGTTTATCGATGATCCAGTAATCGGTAGGAATAAGGATAAGGATGCCGATAAAATAGATTAATAATCCTGCCCAGACATACTGATCGGTGTGCTTACGGGCACGTTCCAGATTTTTGGTCCAGAATTCATCTTCAAGCGGTTGAGGAAAAACTCGGCTCAATTTCTGCCCAGCAATAAGCTCTTCGACTTTTTCCTTTTGATCCTGCAGTTTTGCTAAATTATACTTATATTCCATGGCAAGCATGTATGTAATTTTTTTAGTGTTTTTAAAATAACATACTTTTTTAAATTAATTCATAGTTAATGCATCTTTTGTCAGTATTTCACATTACCATTTTCGGTATAGATGCATTATCATTCATATTATTTCTCTGATTGAATTCGCCTTGAATACGATTACGATTCTCCAGCCAGATGACTGGCACGCTCACTTACGTGATGGTCTAGCACTTAAACGTACTGTTCCTGATCTAGCTCAACAATTTTCCCGCGCAATCTGTATGCCAAATCTGGTTCCACCAGTAAAAACCGTGGAAGAGGCAAACAGCTATCGTGAACGCATCATGGCGCATGTGCCGGAAGGCTGCAACTTTGATCCACGCATGGTGTTGTACTTCACCAACAATACTTCACCTGCCGAAGTTAAAAAAATCAAAGAATCTGAGTATGTGAATGCCATCAAGCTTTATCCTGCTGGTGCGACTACAAACTCGGATAGCGGTGTAAGCGATATTTCTAAAGTGTATGCAGTAATTGAGCAGCTTGAAGAACATCAGGTACCTTTATTGCTACATGGCGAAGTCACGCATAACCATGTCGACATTTTTGATCGTGAAAAACGTTTCCTGGACGAAGTACTTTCTCCATTATTAAAGCAGTTCCCGAAACTAAAGCTGGTGCTTGAACATATCACCACCAGTGAAGCGGCAAACTTTGTCCTGGAACAGGACCGTAATGTGGCTGCGACTATTACGCCACAGCATTTACTGTTTAACCGCAATGACATGCTGGTTGGCGGGGTGAAACCGCATTTCTACTGCCTGCCGATTTTAAAGCGCCAGACGCATCAGCAAACTCTGCTGGAAGTCGCAACGAGTGGGAATCCAAAATTCTTCCTCGGAACTGACAGTGCGCCGCACTCAAAAAATGCCAAAGAAAATGCATGTGGTTGCGCAGGATGTTATAGTGCGCCCACTGCAATTGAACTTTATGCTCAGGCATTTGATCAGGTCGGCAAAATTGACCGTCTGGAAGGTTTTGCGAGCCACTTTGGTGCTGACTTCTATGGCCTTCCTCGCAATACCAATACCATTACTCTGGTAAAACAAGATCAAGTGATTCCTGAGAGTCTGGACTATTTGGATGGTGAACAGATTATTCCGTTATATGCGGGTAAAACCATTCAATGGAGAAAAGTGTGACAAATGAAACTCTCCCAGTCATTGGTCAACGTTTCCGTGGATTCCTGCCTGTTGTTGTCGATGTAGAGACAGCGGGCTTTAATGCACAAACTGATGCCTTGCTGGAAATCGCTGCCATTCCTATTATTTTTAATGAGAAAGGTGAATTTGTGCCGGGCCCTGCTCACCATGCACATATCAATCCATTTGAAGGGGCAAACCTTGACCGCCGTTCGCTGGACTTTATTGGGATCGATCCCTCTAATCCGATGCGTATTGCAATGGCCGAAGATGAGAAAACTGCGCTTAAACGCATTTTTAAATCTGTCAATGAAGTACGCCGCCAGCAAAACTGTACCCATGCCGTTCTGGTCGGTCATAACGCCCATTTCGATTTAGGCTTTGTGCAGGCAGCTATTGCCCGTACAGGAACCAAAAACCAGAACCCATTTCATAGTTTTTCTGTCTTCGACACAGTGACTTTGAGCGCGGTGATGTTTGGTCAAACAGTACTGGCAAAATCCTGTATTCAGGCCGGTATCGAGTTTGATGGCAAAGAAGCCCATTCTGCGTTATACGACACGCAGAAGACAGCTGAACTGTTTTGCTATATTTTAAACAAACTCACCCCACACCTGCTTGACACTTTGGTGGCGGATCAATAAGATACCGCCATCTTCTAAACGTCCCTATCGTCTAGAGGCCTAGGACATCGCCCTTTCACGGCGGTAACCGGGGTTCGAATCCCCGTAGGGACGCCATTTATTGATCTCATACGATCAGCACTTATTCAGAATTACTATTATTTGATTGCAGATTTGTAGTTTTTGACTACAATAGCTCGCTTCATTCCTTTGAAGTATTTCGTATTTCCTATGCACTCATCTCCGAATGATGCTACGCATCAGGGCAATTCTGCGCCTTTAAAACGCGCTATGAGTACTCGACATCTGGTCATGATTTCGCTTGGTGGCGCAATCGGGACCGGCCTATTTTTAGGGTCGGGTGAAGTCATTGCACAAACGGGGCCTGTAGGTGCCATTCTTGCTTATCTCCTCGGCGGTATCATCGCTTACATGGTTATGCTATGTCTGGGTGAACTTGCCGTACATATGCCTGAATCTGGTTCATTTGGTGCTTATGCCAAACGTTATATTGGACCGGGCACAGGTTATACCATTACCTGGTTATACTGGCTGACCTGGTCAGTGACACTGGGAACCGAATTTAGCGCTGCAGCTTTATTGATGCAGGAATGGTTCCCGGACAGCTCCATGTGGATGTGGACACTGGTCTTTGGTGCGCTTGTGTTTACACTGAATATGATTTCGACCCGCTGGTTTGCAGAATCCGAATTCTGGCTGGCCCTCATTAAAGTTGTCACTGTTATTGCCTTTATCCTGCTGGGATTATTGGCCATATTTGGTGTACTGGGTTATGCAGGTCAGGAAACTGCGCCGCTGTTTAGCAATCTGACAGCTCAGGGTTGGTTCCCTGAAGGCCTGTTCCCCATCTTCACAACAATGCTGATTGTCAACTTTGCCTTCTCAGGTACAGAACTGATTGGTGTAGCCGCTGGTGAAACCAAAGATCCTGCCAAAAACGTACCGAAAGCCATCAATACCGCAATTTTCCGTCTATTGATTTTCTTTGTAGGTACGATTGTCGTGGTGACATGTCTATTACCACATCAAGAAGCAGGTCTTGCGGCGGAAGGTGTAAGTAGTAGCCCATTTGTGACCGTATTCCAGCACATTGGTATTCCATATGCTGAAGACGTTATTCGCTTTGTAATTATCACCGCACTGTTGTCTGCTGCAAACTCAGGTTTATTTGCTGCTTCCCGTATGATGTGGTCATTGTCTTATAGCAAACAATTACCAGCCATGTTCTCAAGAGTGAATGCACGCGGTATTCCTTACATTGCGGTAATCGTGACTATGATTGGTGGTATGCCAGGTCTGTTGTCTGAACAGTTTGCGCCAGAAACCATTTTCACCAACCTGTTAGGTATTGCAGCCTTTACCATGGTGGTGGTCTGGATGAGTATCTGTCTGAGTATGTTCAACTTCCGCCGTGAATGGTACAAACAAGGGAAGACAGCTAAAGATCTTGCTTTCGCTGCACCGTTGTTCCCGATTGTGCCGATTCTGGGCTTCCTGTTCTGTCTGATCACCTGTATCAGTATGGTATTTGATCCAACAATGCGAATCAGTTTCTTTGGCTGTCTGGTGTTTATTGGACTTTGCTATGCCAGCTATTATAAGTTTTATCACAATAAAGCTTAAATCTTAGCGCTAACAAAAGAGCAGCTCCGACTGCTCTTTTTTTATCTATACTGAATATGTTTCAGGCAGCCACAGCGGTGTGTCGATGAAAATTATTTATATCCATGGGATGAACAAGCAGAATTTTAGTTCTGCTTCATTAAAGCAACGTTGGCTAAGTCTGCTTAAACATGGTCTGGAACAGTCGTATCGACAGGCCTGTTTTGCCTATATCAAACGTCATGTTCGTATCCCTTTTTATGGAGATTTACTGTTACGGCATCATTTACATAATGTATTGAACGCCAGTACCTTAATACCACAAGACTGGCCACATTTTCCCTTGCGCCAGCCACTTAAATCCCAACCGTCGCCGCCACATTTTCATCAGTATTTAGCTGAAACTTGCAAGATTCCCGAATTAAATATTGAGGATGCTCTGACTTTTAACCAGAAGCTGAAATTTATTACTAGCTTAAGCCGAAATACAGCCTTACGGGATTTTATGGTCTTGCTCAATTATTTTCCCTATCTGCATGATACGCTCATCAAAAAATTTCTGATTGAAACATATTCCTATCTGGCCAATGCCAGATTCATGCAGCAAGTTCATCAGCGTATTGGTCAGCGACTACATGATGATAAACCTTGTATCTTGATCGCACACTCCTTAGGCAGCGTGATTGCCTATCATTATCTGCTTTTACATCCTGAATTAAATGTGCAGCGCTTTATTACGCTGGGATCACCCATGGCCTTTCGTGTATACAGGAACATTTGCCGCAACCGATGACCCGACCCGAGGCCATTCGTGGTGACTGGATCAATTTTTATTGTAGCGATGACTTTCTGACTGCCTTTCCCTTATCAGAACCACCCTTCCAGTTTCAGCCGGCGATTATTAATCAGAAAATTCGTACCTCCATCTATCATCCGCATGATATTGATGGTTATATCCAACATCCCGACGTCATCAAAGCGCTGCTGGAATTAGTTTAGGATTTACTTAAACAGCGGGATTTAACTTTTATCGTTTTATTCCTATCTTTTTTCTATGTAGTAAAATCCTTGATCCGTATCTATCAATTTACTGCTTTTTCTACTTTTTTATAAATATACAACTGTCTGTTAATGGTTGTTTTATCAAAGTAATTTACACATGAACACCACAAAAAGTACAGCTTGGCTTGCCGCAATTTTCTCTATACTGTGAATATATAGATCGACCTCCGTGAGGTATCGATGAAAGTTATTTTTATTCATGGAATGAATCAGCAACATCATAGCGCTGCATCGATCCGTCAGCGCTGGCTACATATACTTCAAAAAGGCATTCGCAAACATCATCACGATGCCAGATTCAGTTATTTACGACGTCACATTCACATTCCATTTTATGGGGACTTGCTTTCTCGCTATAACGTCCGCAACATCCTCAATGCTGGCACCCTGATGCCACAACAATGGCCCAGCTTTCGGTTCCGTCAGCCTGTTCAACCCCAGCTTCCTGCACCAGTTCCACGCCCTGGCTGGCGCAAACCCGTGATTTCCGATCTTCCCCAGCTCAACCTGAATGACTCCATGAATTTCAAACAGAAATTCAAATTTATTACTACACTGAGCAAAAATATTGCGCTGCGGGACTTTGTGTTATTACTCAATTATTTTCCCAGTCTACATCGTAGCCTGCTTCAAAAATTTCTTATTGAAACCTATTTGTATCTCGACAATCCGGGTTTCATGAAAGAAGTTCATGAGCGGATCGCCCGGCAATTGAATGGTCGCAAACCTTGTATTGTAATTGCTCATTCTCTGGGTAGTGTGATTGCCTATAATCATCTTATTCAACATCCGGAACTCAATGTACAGCGTTTTATTACTTTAGGA
>NZ_DEZM01000098.1:0-257 GCF_002364825.1 Acinetobacter sp. UBA3132
TAAAGTCACACTACGTGGACTCGGCGGATAAAATACAAATCCAATCGCATCACAGCCTGCATTGACTACAGCATGTACATCTTCAACTCGGGTAATTCCACAAATTTTGGCACGGGTTCGCATATTGATTTGGCTCGAAAATTTCCTCAATGTCATAGCCGATCTATAAAATTGAGCAAATCATTGTAAAGCAATTTTTATAGCTTGCGTAAAGTTCGATCTGATATTTATTTATTCAGATTGTTTAAATGACATGC
>NZ_DEZM01000098.1:328-4110 GCF_002364825.1 Acinetobacter sp. UBA3132
ATGCTCGACTTATACTGCGCTCAACTTGCAACAAGTCAAAGCTTTCTGCTTTAGGGAAGCTGGTGTAAATCCAGCACTGCCCCCGCAACGGTAAAAAATGAAATGTCAATCAGTTTACACCACTGCATACAACGATATAGAGATGTGGGAAGGTGGATTGGCAGCATGGCAACGGCCCTGCACATTTAAGTCCGGATACCTGCTTGTTGTGTTCTTTAACTCAATCATTCACGGGGAGTGAATGTATGGAGCACATATCATGACTATTCAATTTCAGCCTGCTGCTTTAGCGGGTTCGATCGCACTTGCGTTGGGTTTCACATCTTCTGTTCATGCTGCTGAACAAAATATTGCTAGAGCATCTTTAAATACGATTGTAGTGACCGCTACACGTTCTGAGGAAAAAATTGAAAATGTGCCAGCGCGAATTTCGATTATTGAGCCACAAGTCCTTGAGCAATCTCCTATAGCCTCATTTCCTGAGCTTTTAAAATCAGAAGCTTCAGCAAATATTGTCCAATTAGGTGACTTGGGACAGCAATCCTCAATTTTTCTTCGGGGTACAAACTCGACTCAAACGCTAGTTCTACGGGATGGTGTCCGCTTAAATACCGCAACTACAGGTGCTGCAAGTATTCCTTTCCTTGATACGACCGATATCAAGCAAATTGAAATTCTCAAAGGCCCAGCATCTGTACTTTATGGAACAGATGCTATTGGTGGTGTGATACAACTCATTTCGAAAACGCCTGAAAAAACAAGTGCATTTGTTACTGGAGAAATCGGCGAAAATAAAACTTATAAATCATTGGTAGGCGCTGATCTGGCCGAAGACGGACTTTATGCCCAAATCCGTGGTCAACGCTTAGAAACAGATGGAACAGCAGTTAAAGAAATTAAAAATAACCCTAAAGCTGCTTTCGAACAAAAAGGCTATAGTGCCAAAATTGGTGTAGATAAAGATGCTTACGGTCTGTCTTTAGACTACAGCCAAAATGAAGGCAACAGCCAATATGATAATTTTGGTGCTTTGACCGATCAGGATTTCAAAAATGAAATTATTAACCTGAAAGGTCATATTCAAGTCCAGCCTTCTATTGAACTAAATGCACGATTATCTCAGTTCAAAGATGATCTGTATCAAAATGATCCTAATTACCTTGGCGAACTTGATTATGTATTAAGTAAAACTCAGGAAGCTGAACTATACGGTAAATGGCAAATCACCCCTCACCAAAATATTTTACTTGGTTCCACTTTCCAGAATATTAAAGGTGATGTTTTATCATATGGCAAAAAATATGATACCGACGTAGATTCTCAAGGTTATTACATTCAACACCAATACAATCATTCTGGCTTAAACACACAGGTTGGCCTTCGTATTGAAGATCATGAACAATATGGTACTCATACAATAGGACAGGCTGCTGTTCGCTATCAGATTCTGCCACTAACTAGTATTTATACAAATATCGGTACAGCTTTCCGTTCACCCACATTGAATGAGCTATATAGTTCATCTGGCAATCCGGATTTAAAACCGGAAGAAAGTATTTCTTATGAAATCGGTTTAGATCAAAAACTTACTTATGGGTTTAGTAGTGGTATTTCCCTATATCGAAATCAAGTAGATCATTTAATTGATGCGACTGGTGCAACGGGTTATAAATTTAAAAACTTGGACAAGGCGACATTTGAGGGTACTGAAGTTTACCTGAAATGGGCTGGCGAACATCTTTATGCGAATGCAACATACAATTATGTACGGGCCCAAGATGATTCCACAAATGAAGATTTGAGCCGTCGCCCTCGTCAAAAAGCAGCATTTACGACTGGTTGGCAGGAACCAACTTTTGGTTTTTCTACTACCCTGACTGCTAACTCATCTTCTGATAATAGCGCATACGATAATGTCCGTATTCCAGGTCATTTCAATATTGATATGCATGGTTATTACAACGTTAATGAAGCTGTGAAGTTATTTGCTAATATTCAAAATGTGGGTGATAGCAAATATCGTACAGCTTATGGTAGCGGCAGTTACTACATCAACGGCGGCCGCCTTGCCTCTGCCGGTGTAACTTTCAAATACTAATTTCATCCAGCTTGAACAAATACTTTTGAGGATAATGTCATGCCTGTGGCATTATCCTTTTTAAATTGAGATATCAAAATTTTAAGGAAATTACATGGGCCACCGTTTAAGTAAAATCTATACCCGTACCGGCGATTCAGGAACTACAGGTCTCGGTGATGGTTCACGCGTTGCCAAGGATGATTTACGTATCACCGCTTTGGGTGATGTCGATGAACTCAACGCAACCATTGGTGTATTACGCTCCCAGATCAGCATAAGTTCAATTGAAGATAAAGCGACTTGGGACAAATCACTTAGCCTGATCCAGCACTGGTTGTTTGATTTGGGTGGTGAGGTTTGTATTCCCGGTTTTAACTTGGTTCAACCGGTATCTATTGATTTTTTAGAAAATGATATTGACCGCATGAATGAAGCCATACCAATGCTGAAAGACTTTATTTTGCCGGCTGGTTCATTGTCTTGTAGCTATGCCCATCAGGCGCGCGCTGTTTGCCGTAGAGCTGAGCGCAGTGTCATGTCTGTACACAGCCGTGACCAGAATATTCAGGCAACCTCACTTCAACTACTTAACCGCCTATCAGACTGGTTATTTGTAGCTTCACGTACTTTACAACGTGCTGAAGGCGGTTCTGAAGTACTATGGCAGAAAAATATCAATGAAACTATTGATTAATAAAACCGCTAAAACTTATTAAACTCCACAGAAAAATCTGCGTCGGCGATCTTTGCAATAAAGTGCCAATGGCGCAGAATATCGTCATTGTTCCGTCATAATTATTCGACATCATGTATTTATCTTTATTTTTTCAGGTTATCGCAACATGCGTATAATCGGCCATCGTGGTGCGCGTGGGGAAGCACCAGAAAACACCCTCGGTGGATTTCAATATATTCAGGAAATCGGGATTCGCGCGGTTGAGTTTGACGTACGTCAACTTAAAGACAATGCCTTGATTATTATGCATGATGATGATTTTGTACGTACCACAGGCCAGCAAAAGCATCTTTATGAATGCAGCCGTGAAGAACTGTCCCCATATAATCATGCCGTACAATGGTCTGAATGGAATCAGGTTGAACCAACTCCCCTTTTAAACCAGACTTTAAATGTCATTCAGAACTTTGATCATATCGAAGTCGAAATCAAAGAAGTGGCTTCCGAAGCTGCCGCGGAACAAATCACCCTGGAATTACAGCAACAACTCCAGGGCTTTGAACATTCAGCTATTATTACCAGTTTTGATGCCAAAATTCATGCTGCACTGCAACAACAAAAATCACAGTTTAAGCGTGGTTTATTGATTGAAACTGATGTAAAACATAAAGCCATTGATCAGGCACTTAAACTGGGTTGTTGTCAGATTGGTTGGATGAATGAATTGGCCAACAAAGAAATGATTAAGGCAACTCAAACTGCCCAACTGAATATCAGTGTATGGACAGTCAACGATATTGAGCGTGCCAAAGAATTACGTGATTTAGGTGTACAAGGTTTAATTACTGATTATCCTAAACTTATGCTGCAACAACTCTAAAGATAATAAATTTTTTGTTTTCTCCACCTCTTAGATTTAAGAGGTTTTCTTTTAGTTATCAGATAGTGAAAAGCTGAGTAAACGTATTGCTATACATCTGTATCTAATCTTATTAACAGTGTACTCATTATGGAGAGCTTCCATGA
>NZ_DEZM01000094.1:0-6874 GCF_002364825.1 Acinetobacter sp. UBA3132
GAGTCGCGGACGACCCACCATCTTATCCTTCGGGATAGCGCAATTACCAAATCTTGCGTCGTAAAAATGATCTTCATCATTTCTACTCCTCAGGGTCGTTAGCTCAGTTGGTAGAGCAGCGGACTTTTAATCCGTTGGTCCCGCGTTCGAGTCGCGGACGACCCACCATTCTTCTTCTATTCTGCGAAGATCATAACACCTGTATATTCCAATCAAGATCATCAACCGATCACGGCTTTGATTTGTCTTTTCTGAATTCTTGCTCTCTTCATTTTAAAATATGCTGGGATTATTTTAGATATATTTGTGCGTTATTCGTCTAGTTGCTAGAACAAGAGCTTTTTAAACTATGAGGCGTGGTTTCAAGTCCTATACCACCACCAAGCTACAGTTTTCTTTCAATCGTCTTATAATTTTTTATCTGTATCTGGGCTATTTCAACGCATCAGGATTTTTGTGAGTTTTCTTAGTCTACCCTCGCCTTATTGTGGCGAAGGGGATTGATTATCAATATCTTTTACCAGTTCATAAGATATACGTGGCAGCACATAATGTCGATCCATCAGCTCTTGACGATTTTCTTGCTGGGTTTTTGCAATATTCATCACCAGCTTGGTATTGTCTTTGACAGTATAATACAAAACCAGGCCCTCTTTACGGTAGACCACCAGCTCCTTACGAGTGGGATTCAATTCCCAACGGTCTTTACGATAGGTTGAATAAGGTGTCGCCATCTTGTTTTGGAAGGTAAATAGCTGACCATGTTGCAAGATACTGCGATATACCAGACCATTCGGGGCAAGGGTGAGAATAAACATTGCCTTGCCATTTTTGCAGGGAGAAAAACCATCATCATTACAACTGACTTCCGTGTAATAGCGTCCAACGAAGTCAACCGCATAATCTGGAATAGGCTGCCCATTAAAGCCATCTTCCTCTCTGAAAGTGGCATGACCAGCAATATCAGTCAGTTTCTTGGCTTGAGTACTTTCATCTAGCGCTTGATTAGCGAGAGAAACAGCTACCTCCTTTTTATGGTGCAACTCAAGTTCAGTATCACTGATCGGTTTACCCGAATGACGCTCACACCCCACCAGCCCGAGTGTACTCAGTAATATCACACCGAGCTGATACTCCAGTCTCTTGAAAGCTTTAAAAACCTTAAATTTCATTTAATTCAACCAGATTATGAACAGCCAAGCATTTTTATAAAATTAAAGGCAGGAGATTATTATTAAATTCAGGAACCTTCGTCTTCATGTTAAAGATTCCGAGAAAAATACTTAATCCCAATTTACATAAATTTACGAATAAATTGTATTTAGACACTTTAAAAATAATGACTTAGCTCCATATTTTAAGAGGAACGTCGTTGTTCTTTTATCTTAATTATTAAGGAGACCTGAATGGCCAATGTTGGTTTATATCGCTCTAACCGCTCGAACATGATTGCAGGTGTGATGGGTGGTATTGCTGAACGTTTTGGTTGGAATGCAAATTTACTGCGTCTGATTTTCGTGGTGATCTCTATAATGAGTGCCGCTTTCCCAGGTATCCTGGTTTATCTTGTACTTTGGCTGATCATGCCAAAAAAGCAAGCTATGGTTGAACATACGCCGCATCAGTCTACGGGCTATCAACGACCAATTCGTGATGTAAATAAAGATCCGCTGTAAGTTTCCTTTTTATAGAGTAAATAGTAATTCCCTTTTGCGCTGTGGCATTTCCCCTAATGACCACAGCTTTTTTTTGCCTGCTTCAGGCGATTTAATAAATTGTTAAATTATTTCTCTAGCCTTTGCCAACCGGCTGATTTCTCTATAACTTAGTTAAAAACTCCTTGAAATGGATTCAGGATGACACAGGCTGAATGGATTGTACTGTGCTTATGTGCTGTAGCAGCACTGCTGCATGGCTTGAGTGGGTTTGGCTTCCCGATGATGAGTACTGCGGTACTATCCAGCCAATATCCATTGAGTCTGGCAGTGACACTGGTCATTTTCCCCTGCCTGCTCCTGAATCTGTTGATGCTGAATGCTGATCCGCGGCACAGTCTGCTGCAGAGCATTCGCTATTATCTCAAACATTATTGGCCACTGATTTTAAGCAGCCTGATTGGCAGTTTGTTCGGAGTCAAACTGCTGCTATGGCTGAATGAAGGCTATCTCAAACTGCTGCTAGGAACAGTAATTATATTTTATGTACTAGATCAGCTTCGCTCCAAACCTTTTCAGAGCAACCCGCATATTCTGAGTATGGTGTGTTTTGGTTTATTGGCTGGTGTGATTGGTGGAGCGACCAATGCCATGGCTCCTTTCCTGATGATGTATCTGCTCAGCAGCCAGCTCAGCAAGACCGATATCGTCATTATCAGCAACCTGAATTTTATTGTCAGTAAACTGATCCAGTTACTTTTATTGTTCCCAATCCTGATCCAGATTAATCCACAACAACAATCCATTTTGATCGGTATTACCATTTTTGCTTTGATTGGCGTCTGGATTGGCGGAAAAATCCGTCATCGCCTGTCACAGCGGCATTTTAAATTTTTAGTCTTGGGCTTATTGATGGTTTTAGGCATACAGGCTCTATGGCAAAGTACTGCATTATTACAACATTCAAATCACCTTTTTTTAAATTAGTATAATTTGTAATCAAACCGCTTTATGATTAGAAAAATTCTTCATAAAAATTAGCTGTATAAAAACAAGGAGTGTGCGTATGACAAGTCAAAACCTTGCCACCCCCACCAACGTTATGCCCAAAGGCGTAATGAAAGGATGGATCCTGATTATCATCGCGGCCATTGTAGCCTTTATCCTGTATCAGGTTTTACCTTATGACCAGAATGCTAGCAAAGGTCTGGCTCTGCTGGCTTTTATTGGTATTTTATGGCTGACAGAAGCAATTCATATCACTATTACTGCCCTGCTGATTCCCATACTGGCAGTACTGTTAGCCATGCCGATGGCCGACGGCGATGCGCTGGTACCCATTACCACACAAGCTGCTTTAACCACCTTTGCCGATCCGGTTATTTTCCTGTTTTTTGGTGGTTTTGCACTGGCAACGGCGCTGCATATCCAGAAGCTGGACAAGAAAATTGCCATGTGGATTATTTCCTTATCCGGTGGACATTTAGGTATTTCAGTATTGGCCATTTTTGCCGTGACTGCCGCCCTGTCCATGTGGATTTCCAATACCGCTACCGCAGCCATGATGTTACCGCTGGCGCTGGGTTTACTTTCGCATCTGGATGTCGAGAAAGAACGTAAAACCTTCGTATTTATTCTGCTCGGGATTGCCTACTCCGCCAGTATTGGTGGTCTAGGTACAATCGTAGGTTCGCCACCGAATGCCATTGCTGCCAAAGCGCTGGGTTATGACTTTGCAGACTGGATGAAAATTGGTTTGCCAATGATGTTCATTATCTTGCCTGCGATGCTGATCAGTCTTTATCTGGTGCTGCGTCCCAAGCTGAATCACAAAGTACAGTTTGTCACTGAAGATATTCCCTGGACCCGCAGCCGTATTGCAGCAATGTTACTATTTATCTGTACTGCCCTGGCCTGGATTTTCAGTAAAAAGCTGACCGAGAACTTTGGAATCAGCCAGCCAGATACCTGGATTGCGATTCTGGCCGCATGTATGGTGGCAATTTTAGGTACCGCAACCTGGAAGCAGATTGCAGAGAATACTGACTGGGGCGTGCTCTATCTGTTTGGCGGCGGCCTGACCTTGAGTGCCATTTTAAAAGATTCAGGCAGCTCTCTGGTCTTGGGGCAAACTCTGGCAAATACTTTTGGTGATACTTCACCTTTAGTGATTATCTTTGTGGTAGCAACCTTCATCATTTTCCTGACCGAATTTACCAGTAATACCGCATCCGCTGCACTACTGGTGCCGGTCTTTGCCGCCATTGCCGATCAGATGAGAATGCCTAAAGAAATTCTGGTGATTGTGATTGGAATCGGTGCATCCTGTGCTTTCATGCTGCCTGTAGCAACACCGCCGAATGCGATTGTCTTTGGTACCGGTTATATTCAGCAGTCGGAAATGATGAAAGTTGGCTTTGTCCTCAACATCATGTGTATTTTCCTGGTATCGCTATTTATTTACTGGTTCTTTCTCTAAAGATGAATGGATTAAAAAAGCACGCTACGGCGTGCTTTTTCATTTTCGAAGATAGATCTACATCCGTCCAGATCAGGCACTCAGCTTGAAATGATTTAACTCCTGATATAAAGCAGCAATCATGTCAGCACGGCTAATGATACCGACCAGCTGACCTTCGTCCAGTACCGGAATATAATTAAAGGAACGCTCAACGAAATACGGCACCAGGTCCTGAATCGGCTGGCTTGGCTGTACAGTCACCACCTTCCGGCTCATAATATGTCCGACTTCAGATTCCCAGCCACTGCGAATGTCGGTAGCACGCTCAAACCATTCCACCAGCTGATACATCGCCAAAGTTCCAACCAGTTTCTTTTCCGCATTCACTACCGGCAGACTCATCAGATTCATCTGTCGGAATTTCGCCAAGGCATGCCGGATATCATCACTTTCCTGCAAGCTGGCAACGTCTTTACTCATGATGTCCTGACACAGGAATGGGCTGTCAGCACGTTCACTGGCCTTGCTCTGTGCTTCCAGAATAATTTTTTGCAGATCATATTCACTGATATCCAGTAACTGGGTCTGTTGATCAAGTACAGCCTGAATATCCTGTGGCTGAATCGTCACTTTCTGGGTCGGGGTTGGATCTTTAGAACGAGTATTAATCTGCAGCTGTTGCGGATAAGCCTTACCCAATATCCGGTTAAATACAATCGCTACCACCATCAACAGTACCGAGTTCAGCAAGACCGGATAGAACACAAAAGCATAGCCCAGCTCATGAATGGCATTGCCGCCCAGTACTGCTGTAATCGCCACCGCCCCACTCGGTGGATGCAGAGAATCGGTGCTTAACATCAATATAATCGCAATTGCTACGGCCAGACTGAATGCTAGGGTCGGGCTGGGAAACAGCAAACTACAGCTCACCCCTACGATCGCGGCAATAGTATTTCCAACCACCATATTCCACGGCTGGGCCAGCGGACTGGCAGGTACGGCAAACAGTAATACTGACGAAGCACCCATCGGCGCGATATACCACGCCTGAAAATCACCCAGTGCCCACAGGCTGATTAAAGACGACAGTGCCAGACCGATCAATGCACCTAAACCACACAGGATACGGTCTTTGACAGGGAGAATTTTAAAATTTGGCTTGAGGCTTTGCAGCCATTCTGAGGAACTATGCAACACGGTTGGCCTGAATTATTGTTTTGGGGAGTGCAGGCATTATAAAACCCTTGGCTTTAAAGATGTATTTATTTTATATCTTTTACTCATTGGTTTTTCTGCTTATGCTGAGGGTGCTCTATCTAAAAAATTATAATCAGGACCGCGCCTAAGCGGCGTATTTTCTTCTCTCAAACAAGAATAAAAACGATGCATTTTCTAATCCAGCCTTTACAACAAACCAAAACCGGAATTGCAGTACAACTGTTGCTGGCACCTGTACTCGGTTTAGCCTCACTCTATGGCCCTTTGATGTTCGTGCTGCTGATCTTGCACTTGTTATTCCTGGCTATGACCTCAAGCTCACTTCTACTCTCGATGGTGACTTTCATGCTGATCATGTACATTTTCGGGCTGCTGTTCTATCTCTGCCTGATCTATATTCCTTTATGTATCAGTCTATTCGTATTACACCATCTACAGCAGTTTCATATCTTCGGTATTGTGCTGGTGGGTATTCTGGCAACGCTGATTCTGGCTTATTTTCTAAGTTCCAATGATCTGTTCAGCACTCTATTCATGATTTCCTGCTTTAGCCTGCCCTCTATCGGATTTTTTATCTTTCTCAGTCTGCGTGCGCATGAACAGGCAGTTGCGTCAGGCGAATAAAAAGCGGCGTAGGCAATTCATGGATAACCTTTGCCACACCCTTGCAAAATCCTTATAATCAAGCACAATTTTTCTCTAATTTTAAGTGGATGACCATGAGTCGCGCCATATCGCATATTGATACCTTCCAAGGCTTAATTCTTGCCTTACAAAACTACTGGGCGGAGCAAGGCTGCGTCGTTTTGCAACCTTACGACATGGAAATGGGTGCAGGGACATTCCACACTGCAACATTCCTTCGTGCGCTAGGTCCTGAAACCTGGAACGCGGCTTATGTTCAGCCATCACGCCGTCCGAAAGATGGCCGTTATGGTGAAAACCCGAACCGTTTGCAACACTACTACCAGTTCCAGGTGGTATTGAAGCCAAACCCGGACAATATCCAGCAGCTTTATCTGGATTCTTTAAAAGCCATCGGTATTGATCCTTTAGTTCACGACATCCGTTTTGTAGAAGATAACTGGGAATCTCCAACCCTAGGTGCTTGGGGCTTAGGTTGGGAAGTTTGGCTAAACGGTATGGAAGTGACTCAGTTCACTTACTTCCAGCAAGTGGGCGGTGTTGAATGCTACCCGGTAACAGGCGAAATCACTTACGGTCTGGAGCGTCTGGCAATGTACCTGCAAGGTGTAGACTCGGTTTATGACCTGGTTTGGACCAAAGGTCAGTTCGGTACAGTGACCTATGGCGATGTGTTCCATCAAAATGAAGTAGAACAATCGACTTATAACTTTGAATATGCACCAGTCGATAAAATGTTTGAACTGTTCGACTTCTACGAAGCTGAAGCAACGCGTTTAATCGAAGCGAAACTGCCACTTCCTGCCTATGAGCAAGTGGTAAAAGCATCGCATAGCTTTAACCTGCTTGATGCACGTGGTGCAATTTCTGTGACTGAACGTCAGCGTTATAT
>NZ_DEZM01000167.1:0-13751 GCF_002364825.1 Acinetobacter sp. UBA3132
GTCAGTAGAGCTGATCCACCCAATCGCAATGGACGCAGGCCTTCGCTTCGCGATCCGTGAAGGTGGTCGTACAGTGGGTGCTGGTGTAGTGTCTCGTGTTACTGCATAATCACTGATTGTGTAAAAAAAGCGTCCCTTTGGGACGCTTTTTTTTTGTTTATCTAAAGTGAAAAATAAATTGTCTAACAAAATTAGAGCGCTGTCCTAAAGTGATATTCAGCTGACCTTAACTGCAATGATGTCAAGCAGATAACTGAGTAAGATACCAATAAGAAAATAGAAAAATAGGGCCGGGTCGAGAAGATCTGTCAGGAGGCGTTATATGAATGCTGAAGTAAAAATTAATCATCGTGCCGGTGCAAGTTTTCCTGTACGTCGCATGAACTTTGATTTTGAACAGGTTCCAGAATACTGGATGAATGGTTCAGCCGGGCTGACTCATTTTATGACAGCATTGTCTGCCTTGTTTCCCGCAGGTGAAAAATTCTTTATCGACAGTGTGCGTGCGGTACGTAATCATCCTGAGCTTAAAGACAATGAAGCACTGCAAAAAGAAATCTCTGCTTTCATTGGGCAAGAAGCGATGCATACCCAGGAACATGTCGGCTTCAATGCCTCAGCGCAAAAATACGGCCATGATGTTGATACCTTGGATCGTTATACCGATAAAGTCATTCAAACGACGCGTAAAGTCATGGCAAAATTGGCCAAGCCTGTGGGAATTACTCAGGAAATGGTAGATTTGACTGCAACGACCGCACTTGAACATTTTACTGCGACCATTGCCTCTCAGTTGTTGACCAATAGTCATATTCAGGAACTGATGAAAGATGACACCATGAAGACCATGTGGTTATGGCATGCCATTGAAGAAAATGAGCATAAAGCTGTGGCTTATGACGTGTTTGAAGGCGTGTTTGGAAAAGGCTTAAAGTCATATCTGTTACGTACCAGTTCACTGGTGATCGCTATGGTGACTTTGTTCTTTGTACAAAGCTATTTTGTCATGCGTCTGCTAAAGGAAGATCGTCAGTTAAACCTGGAATCCCTCAAGGACATTTACGAATATGGTTATAGTCCGTCCAAAGGTGTAATTACTGGTATGGGGCGTGAAATGGCGATGTACTTCAAACCGGGTTTCCATCCAAATGACCATGATACACACAGTTTGCTGGCACACTGGAAAGGCAAACTTGGTCTTTAATCTGACACTAAAAAAGGGCGATTGAAATCGCTCTTTTTTTTACTCGATTTTCAGCATAAAGTTTCTATAATGCGCAGGAGATTTTTATTGATAGATGAACGAACATGATTCGTTTGATGCAAATAGCAGATATAGATGCGGTCACCCAGATTGAGCAACAAGTGCAATCTCATCCTTGGACCAGAACCCAGTTCGAGGAAGCCGTTAGTGCTTATCAGAGCACTATTATTGAATATGCAGGTAAAGTGGTGGGCTTTTGTATTTTGCAACCGGTACTGGATGAAGCCAATTTATTACTCATGGCAATTGACCCAAGCCAGCAGGGCAACGGGCTTGGTTTTCAGTTGCTAGAAGAATCAATCCAGTTATTGAAAAATAATCCGGTACAGATTTTCCTGGAAGTACGTGAATCAAATACAGCTGCAATTCGTCTTTATGAAAAGGCTGGTTTTCACCAGATTGACCTGCGCAAGAATTACTATCCAAACCCGGGCGGTGGGCGTGAACATGCCATTATTATGGTGAAAGCATGTACGGATGACTTTGCCAGCCTGTTTAAATAAATCAGATTAATGCTTCTTTTTAGTGACGACCATCTTACTTGATGATGGGATTATTCCATCCGGAGGGTAGGGTCGTCATCAAGGAGTTTCCCAGGTGTTCAATCTCCGCCGCATTGAGCGAGCGGTTTAACCGACGCCATTGGCCATCAATCAGCAATTCAAGCGGCAGGTATTGAGACTTGTAATTCATCTTGCTGGAATGCGGGACCCAGTAACCCAGATAAATAAAAGGCAGCTCTAATTTCTGAGCATGTTCAATCTGTTTTAGAATTGCAAAAACACCGAGTGAGCGTCGATTTTCATCCGGATCAAAGAAGGTATAAACCGCAGAAATTCCGTCATCGAGCAGATCACAGGTCGATACACTGATCAGCCGGTCATCTTTCCAGAGTTCCAGGAAAAAGCTATCGGTACAGCTTTGCAACAAAAACTTTTCAAACTGATCCCGGCTTGGTGGATACATATCACCATCGGCGTGGCGTTCATTGATATAGCGTTCATACAGCGCATAATGGCTATCATTTGCCTGCTGCGGTGCAGTAATGCGCAGGCTTAAGTCCTGATTTCTTTTCCATGCCTTTTTTTGTGAACTGTTCATGTTGAATTCACGCACTGGTACACGAGAGGAGAGGCATTGACGGCACAGGTGACATTCAGGACGATATACAAAATCGCCACTACGGCGGAAACCGGTACGGGATAATTCAGAAAGTGTCACCACATCTATGCGATGTGAGGGATCGAGAAAAACCATACGTGCAGACTTGTTGGGCAGATAGCTGCAATCGTGTGGCGGGGTAATATAATACTGTAAATCGTTCAGTAGGGATTTTGGTTGATAGGAGTTCATGACAAATTCCCTCTGTTATTTTCATTCATTTAATCGCGCATTTAACGCTATTGTTTTACTTGAAAATACACCCTCCTGATACTTTTGCCAATTGATAGGTGGGCGTTTTATCACATCCTGTAACGAATTAAGATACGCTTGGCGAGAAATTGTACTGGCACCGAGGCTTAGCAGATGGTCATTGACCAACTGGCAGTCAATCCAAGGCAGCTGATTTTCCTGACCAATCAGCATTAAAGTATAAAATGCCATTTTCGAGACATCGGTCTGGGTGCTGAACATGGATTCACCAAAACAGCCCTGTCCAATGGTGACGCCATATAATCCGCCCACCACTTGATCTTCATCCCAGACTTCAATGCTATAGCCATAACCGGCGTCAAACATATCACAGTAACCCTGAATAATATCTTCGCTAATCCAGGTGTCATCGGCATAAGCACGAGGCAGTGAGCAGGAACGGATAACCCGTTCAAAAGCATGATTCACAGTAATTTTATAATCATACTTTTTCATATTTCGAATCAGGGATTTACTTGGATGATAATCCTGTGGTCGGATAATGCAACGTGGTTCCGGGCTCCACCAGCAGATTGGATCACCTTCAGAAAACCATGGAAAAAGGCCATGTGAATAGGCTTCAAACAGGGTAGATGGAGTGAGATCGGCGCCAATACAAATCAGGCCTTCTCCTTCAAGATCCACTTCTACAGGATTGGGGAAAATGAACTGTGAAGGAGGAAGATGTTGCATGCTTGAACTTGGTTTTAGAATCATCAGTATTTATCATACATAAAAAAACCGCCCAAGATGGACGGCTTTCTCATTTTCGCTGCTTAGTCTAACTTGCCCATCGCATCGAGATATTTTTCTGCATCCAGTGCGGCCATACAGCCCGAACCTGCAGAGGTAATTGCCTGACGGTATACGCTATCCGCAATATCACCCGCAGCAAATACGCCAGGAATAGAAGTTTGCGTTGCATTGCCCGCAGTACCGCTTTGCACCTGGATATAACCATCACGAAGCTGTAATTGACCTTCAAACATGCTGCTGTTTGGCTTATGGCCAATCGCAACGAACATGCCTGAAACTTCAACTTCTTGAGTCGAATCATCTTGAGTTGATTTCAAACGTACAGAAGTTACGCCTGCTTTGGCATCACCTAAAACTTCATCCACTTGATGATTCCAAATGATGCTGATTTTTCCTTCTTTCTCTTTTTCAAAAAGATGGTCCTGAAGAATTTTTTCAGAACGCAGGCTGTCACGACGGTGTACCAAAGTCACGTGAGATGCGATATTTGACAGGTAAAGCGCTTCTTCAACCGCAGTATTACCACCGCCGACAACCATGACTTTCTGGTTTTTATAGAAGAAACCATCACAGGTCGCACATGCGCTCACGCCTTGACCCATAAATGCAGCTTCAGATTCAAGACCCAGGTATTGCGCAGTCGCACCGGTACAAATGATCAAGGCGTCACAAGTGAACTCTTCCATGTCACCTTTTAATACGAAAGGACGTACGTTCAGATCTACTTCATTGATGTGGTCATATACGATTTCAGTACCGAAACGTTCCGCATGCGCCTGCATACGTTCCATCAATACTGGACCAGTCAGGCCTTCAGGATCACCTGGCCAGTTGTCCACTTCAGTCGTCGTTGTCAGCTGACCACCAAGTTGCAGACCTGCAATGAGTGTCGGTTTTAAGTTTGCACGCGCTGCATACACAGCGGCGCTATAGCCAGCAGGGCCGGAACCTAAAATAATCAGTCTTGAGTGACGTGCGCTCATCGGGCTATCCTTTTTGTATTTAGAAATTTATTGAATTATACGTGAAACTGTATAACAGTGGTGTGAGATTAAAGTCGATATTATTGATCATCCAAATCGATTTGAGCTATATAGAAGTGATAAAGAACAAGACCTATGTGCAGTTGCACAATACTGCATCTTTTTTCGTGTAACAGGTGCATAATAGGCATTTTATTGCGTCGTTTTTTTGAATCATAATAGCAAAAGAACATTCATGAAGAATTGGCTACAGGACAGTATATGACAACGGTGTCGAGTGCTTATGCACAGCGCTTAGTAATGACATTATTTTTGGTCTCATTTGGGATCTATCTGTTTCTTGCAACAGTGACCTATACGCCATTTGACCCGGGGTGGATGCACATTTCCAGTGACACCCAGACGGTTTCAAATGCCAGTGGGGTTGCAGGTGCATGGATTTCAGACTTACTGTTTGGTTTTCTGGGCTGGGCGAGCTTACTCATTCCATTATATCTGTTCGTAGAAGCAGTACAGGTTTGGTGGCCACACAGCTTCCTGAACCGGCCATTCCGTTATGCAGCGCAATTCTTCCTGTTACTGACCACTTCTGCCTTACTGTTCCTGTTCTGGGAAGTTCCTGCTGATACACTGGATAATTCGTCGGGTGGCATTATCGGTTATGAATTAGGTCAGAGTCTTGAACAGCTATTAACGATATACGGTGCGGCAGTGTTTCTGGTGGGTTTATGGGTCATGCTGTTTACCTTGGCCTTTGGCGTGAAATGGAACAAAACCTGGAGCAGCCTGAAAGCAACGCCTGCATATTTACAGGATCTGTTTTATCGTAATGTCCCGGAAGGGGAGGGCGAATTTGATCGCTCTATGGCAGTTGCCAAGAAAGATATCGCCAGCAGCCCTGCTAAAAAGAGCATCTCAACGCCTGTGGTTCCTGTACCTGAGCATGAGCCTGTAGAAATAGATCCCGTAGTTCGTGACCATGTAGCCGAGCGCCTGTTTGATGACATTGCTGACCGTGAATTCAAGGCGCAACAGAAAAAACATATTGAACCTGAACTTAGTCCGGAAGATGAAGAATTTGAAAAAACGCTTGAAAAAGCGCATCGCCTGATTCAGGATCCAGATCGCGTAATTACTACGGGCGAAGTTTGGCGTGCCTTGCATTCTGATGATGATCAGCGCCATAAACAGGATATCGATGCTTTATTAAAAGCAGCGGAAGAACAACAACATACCCCTGCAGCCCCTACAACAATTGCTCCAATTCAGGAAATCAAGGCACATCTTAAAACTGAAACACCTGTACCGTCTGTGACGACGAAAAAAGGTCTGGATTGGGATGATGATGAAATCTTTGATGAGCTATTGGCAGCTGTACCGCCGGGTAAAACTGCGACGGATGTGCATAGTCCATTTACTGCGCAAGCAGCTACTGAACAGCCAACCTTAAGAATTGTCGAAGACTTACCCAAAGGTGCGGCAGCGACTGCAGCTGTGGCAACAGGCATCAATATTCCACCGGTTTCTACGCCCGCAATACGCAACACGGGGCTAGAAACTGATTTTGATGATCTGGATGATTTGCTGGTCGAGGATATTGAGCCAGAAAAGCCAGCCCGTGCTTCCAGCTATGCGCAATCTTCCGCTTTTGTACAGGCACCGATTCAGCATCAGGGCATAGAAGTCTCTGCACCTGACAGCAACTCGACTGCTCAGACAGCTCTTCAACAAAATACAAATCAGCACAATACCATTGATGCAGTCAAAGCGGCATTATCCAAAGAAGAATTTATTGAAGCATGGCATGAAACTGCGGGTGCTCCTCAAGAAGAAGATGAATTCGATTTTGATGCTCCACTGACTGACTCGATGGGTCGTCCATTGTCACGCGCCATGATGGTGACTGAACGCCGTAAAGATCTTTCGCCATTACCAGGTCTGGAACTACTGGATGAAGTTGATCCGAACAAGAAAGTCAATTTCACCGAAGAGCAATTATCACGTCTGTCTGAATTACTGGAAATTAAACTACAGGAATTTAACGTCAAGGCCAAAGTGGTTGAAGCGCAGCCTGGCCCAGTGGTCACTCGTTTTGAACTGGATCTGGCACCAGGGGTAAAAGCCTCTAAAGTGACGAATATTTCCCGCGACCTGGCGCGCTCCATGTCGATGGCTTCGGTGCGTGTGGTTGAAGTGATTCCAGGCAAGCCATATATCGGGATTGAAGTACCAAACAGTACCCGTGAAATGGTACGCCTGATCGAGCTGGTTAAAACACCGAAATTTGAAGATGCAAGTGCTATCCTGTCGATGGCGATGGGTAAAGATATTTCTGGCAATCCGGTGATTACTGAACTTGGCAAGGCACCGCATATGCTGGTTGCCGGTACAACCGGTTCTGGTAAGTCGGTCGCAGTAAACTCGATGATTTTATCGATGCTACTCAAGTACACACCTGATCAATTACGTCTGATCCTGATTGACCCGAAACAGTTGGAACTCGCAAACTATAACGATATTCCACACCTGTTGACGCCTGTTGTCACGGACATGAAAGATGCAGTCAGTGCACTAAACTGGTGTGTCAATGAAATGGAACGTCGTTATAAGCTGATGTCCTTCCTGAAAATTCGTAAGCTAAGCGACTACAACCGTAAGGTTGAAGAAGCCATTGCCAATGGTGAAGATCTGTTTGATCCAACCTGGAAAGCCAGTGAATCGGTGGCAGGGGAACGTGCACCACGTTTGACACCATTACCATCGATTGTGATTGTCGCGGACGAATTCGCAGATATGATCATGCAGGTCGGTAAAAAAGCGGAAGAAATGATTACCCGACTGGCACAGAAATCTCGTGCTGCGGGGATTCACTTGTTACTGGCAACTCAACGCCCATCGGTGGATGTGATTACCGGTCTGATCAAAGCCAATATCCCAACACGTGTAGCACTGCGTGTAAACTCGAAAATCGATTCGCGTACCATTCTGGATGCAGGCGGTGCAGAAGACCTGCTTGGTCATGGTGACATGCTGTTTCTGGGGCCAGGTAAGATTGAGCCTGAGCGTGTGCATGGTGCCTTTATTGCCGATGATGAAGTTAACCGTATTTGTGATGCCTGGCGTGAGCGTGGTGCCCCGAACTATGTTGATGAAATTCTAACTCCATTTGATGAAGAACCAACCAATCGTGGCTTTGAAGATGGTGGCGATGGTGCTTCTGACCGTGATCCACTGTATGACCAGTGTGTGTCTTTCGTACTGGAAACTCGTAAGGCATCTACATCATCGCTACAGCGTAAGTTTAGCCTCGGTTATAACCGTGCTGCCCGAATCATTGACCAGATGGAAGAAAATGGTGTGGTGAGCGCGATGGGCGCGAATGGTAAGCGTGAGATTCTGATCTAATTCAGCATCTCCACCGATAAAAAAGCCTGCATGAAGCAGGCTTTTTTATTGCATCAGCAAAGTCTTAAGCGAACTTGGCCAATACTTCAAGGAACTCAGCACTGTGACGCGGGAATTTCGCGATTACGTCATGAATGCGTTCACCTTCAGGGTTAGTAGCATTGATATCACGACCATCTGCAACGAATTGAGTCAACAGGCGTTCATAGTCAAAAGGACGCATGTGTTTATAAGCATGATAAAGCACATGAAAGTCTGCGTTTACGCCTGCAGGAGGTAATTGAGTGAGATAGGCAAATACACGCTCATCTGACCATTCTTCGTTAAACGTTGCCGGTTGAGACAATGCCATCACAAGCTCCTTGATATAATTTTCGACATGAAAAAGGCAAAATATGAGTACGCAAGTGACAAAGTATTTTTCATTTTCTCTGTCTACCTTGAAGCTAAACTTCGGATCTTGTGATTGGGTAAAGTAAACTTTGTATAACCAGTCCACTCGAAGCATCGCTTCTCGTCTTGCGCTTCAACAAAGCAGTAATTTACTTTCAGTCCAATCGAAGCAAAGCTTCTCGTCTTGCGACTGAACAAAGCAGTGCTTTGTTCAGTCTCATATTTTGCCTTGAATCAATTTAATTGACTAATCAAAAATCAAATTATCGTTCTTCAGGTAAATTGATATTCATTTCAAGCATTTCAATATTCGCTTCAGAACGGACCTGCATTTGAATATGCTGTTCATCTACACCGCGAACATAACGATTGACCACTTGCATGATTTCTTTCTTCATCATGTCAATCTTGTCCTGGCTTAAACGACGTCCCAGACCCTGTTCAGATGCAACAATTACCTTTAAACGGTCTTTCGCGGTTTGTGCGCTTGTTGGTTTTTCCTCACTGCTAAAAAGCTTACTCCAGAATCCAGCCATGCTTATGCTCCAAATAGTCGAGCTAACCAGCCCTTTGGTTTCACTTCAATATGACGGTAAGGACGCTCTTCACCCAGGAAGCGCGCAACCAGGTCATCATAAGCCTGACCTGCAGCAGAAGCAGTAAAGTTGATAACTGGCTTGCCTTCGTTCGATGCTTGCAGGACACTTGGACACTCAGGAATTACACCCAGAGTCGGCACACGTAAAATATCTTTAGAAATGTCATCAATGGTCAACATTTCCTGTTTATCCGCGCGTTCAGGATTGAAACGTGTGATACACAGATGTTTACGGATGCGGCCTTCATTTTGTTCTACTTTTTTAGTCTTGCTGTCGAGCATACCAATGATACGGTCAGAGTCACGTACTGAAGAAATTTCAGGGTTAGTGACAATGATGGCTTCATCAGCATGGTACATGGCCATAATGGCACCACGTTCGATCCCTGCAGGTGAGTCACAAATAATGTAGTCAAACTCCTGCGACAGTTCATCCATTACACGTGCAACACCTTCATCAGTGAGGGCATCTTTATCACGTGTTTGAGACGCTGGCAAAATATATAAGTTCTCAATATCCTTATCGCGAATAAGCGCTTGTTGTAATCGCGCTTCGTTATTTAAAACATTCACAAAATCATAAACAACACGGCGTTCACAACCCATGATCAAGTCAAGGTTACGTAAACCCACGTCAAAGTCGATAACAACAGTTTTGTGGCCACGTAGGGCTAAACCTGTTGCAAAAGATGCACTTGTTGTAGTTTTACCTACACCACCTTTGCCTGACGTTACGACAACAATTTTCGCCACCGAATCCACTCCTGTTATGGTTTAAATTCCCTATTTAACATAGGGTTTTGGTGTTTATTTATACATTAAAATTCTAGAGCTTCAAATACAAGCTCTAGTTGATCATTCAAGTAAATATGCACAGGCTTTTTCACCACATGCGGTGGAATATCGTCTGCAACACAATAGGTACCTGCAATCGAAATCAGTTCTGCTTCCAGTGCATGACAGAAAATGCGTGCTGCAGTATTGCCGCCTGCACCGGCAATCACACGACCACGGGCACTGCCATAAACATGAATATTGCCAGAGGCAATCACTTCTGAACCGCTGTTAATGCCAGCACTGATAATAATGTCGCCATGATGCTGCACAATGCACTGGCCAGTACGCAGGATTTCATCATGGTAAGAAGTCACATGAGCAATGACAGGTGCTGCCTTAACTTCTTCTGTTCCAGCATCTGACTTAACCACTTCCGGTTTGACTTCAATGACCTGTTCTTTGGTTGCCTTGATTTCCTGTAGCTGACGGTCAGGTGGCAATACCGGGAACTGGATTGCACGTGCCTGATCTGCAAGCAGGCCTTCAGTCACCGCCATCGGTTGTACATCCATGCTGATCAACAGCTGGATAAGCGCGATAAGTTCCTGCTCGACAGTACTTTCAATCACCACCAGGGTGCCCGGTGGAAAAGCAGCTTGTAATTTTGGTGCTAATTGCTGGCGGATCGCATCATGATCATTTGTTTCAAGGGTAATGCGAATCGCATTGACCATTCTGCCCTTAATCCGTATATCAGCCATAGTTCTTCCTTAATACTTCTGACTTGTAAATTTTATGTCGAAGTAATGTTGTAAATAGTGCAAATCCTAGAACAAATTTCGTTAATTCTCTAGCGATCCAGGTTATTTTTTTATGCGATCAGATGCCATAAAAAAGCATAGCATTATTCATGCTGAATTAGAGGTATGTTGAACGCTGATTTTGCTCATTTTCTTCCAGAATCTGCTGCCACTGTTTAATTTTGACCTGTTTGCGGATCGCTTCAAGTGTTTCAAAAACAGCCGACTCCACCAGTTTGTCAATGTTTGGATTTTGTTCAATCTGGATCTGACTGATCTTTTCAGAAATCATGGCAAAAGTTGGATTATCTTTACTGTAATCAGTATGCGTAAACGGATCGATCAATCCTTGGGTAATATTTTCTCCCAGACGTTGTCCGATACTCTGAATCTGCTGTTCCATGCGACTGCCTACAATCGGGATTAGGCGTAACAGCCGGGTCAGCTCTGGCGTATCTTCAATGGCTTTATTCACCACTTGGCCGACGTTTTTGGAAATCATATAACGCTGTGCCTGTAATTCCTTGCCTAGGGTTTCTTGCAGGATATCTGCCAAGGCAATGGCAAATAATTGACGGTGATGCTCGACCAGGTCATCAATTAGTTGACGGTGCGTGGTACTGGTGGTTAGCTCGCGTTTAATTCCGTCCAGTACGGTAACTACAATACGGCTGGTCAATTCTTCCATAACCAGGTTGTAATAGAAGTTGCCACGCTTATACCAGCGAGACGGAATCACCTTGAAACCATGGCTATGCAGGTTGTAGCCGATAGCCACTGCGCGGAGCAGACGCAGGAAACGCAGTTGCGGCACGATCGCGAGAATTTCATACCAGTGAATAAACGGAAAGAACCACCAGCGGGCATGATGACGCAAGACTATGGCAATTAGCCAGCGCACCAATAACTCCCCAATCAGGAAAGTCGTAAACCAGCCTTCAGTAATGATCACCCAGGGACGCAGTTCAGCCTTATAAAATTGCAGGATTTCAGGCAGACGTATGAAATCGAATAACCATTGTCCGAAGTCGCTCATTAAAATGGCATTGGCACTCAGGCAGAACAGGTTGATGACGATTAACACCATCATAAAGATGTCATAGGCCAAGGCGACCTTCCAGCCCCAGGTGCCTTCACGGAAAAACTTAAAGGCGCTGGAGCTGGTTTTCGGGGGAGTTGGTTTCATAGTCTCTCAGATCAGTGCATCAGGCTGCTTGAGCCAGATCCTGCTTCATTTTTTCAATCAACTGATCTTTCTCAGTCCAAATTTGATGAACCCATTGCTGGAAACGCTCGCGGTATTCAGCATCTTCTTCATAATTACCGCCCAGTACCCAGTCCGGAATATCAATCTTTCTTAAATCTACCGCAATACGGGGTACTTCGCCTAGCCAGAATTCACCATAACCTGGTATGCCGTCCGGATAAACGATAGTCATGTCCACAAAGGCATCAATACGGTCACCCAGAATATTCAGCGCCAGGGCCAGACCGCCGGCCTTCGGTTTGAGCAAATGTTTAAAGGGAGACTGTTGCTGGTCATGTTTCTCTTGGGTAAAACGCGTACCTTCCAGATAGTTGAGCAGGGTAAATGGCTGACTCAGCAATTGCTGGCAGGATTTACGTGCTTCATCCATATCGCGATCTTTGAGGGCCGGATTTTTAGCAATCTGTTCTTTGGTGTGACGTTTCATCATCGGAAAACCAAGAATCTTAAATGCCTGTCCGACGAATGGAATAAAGATCAGTTCCCATTTGGTAAAGAACCGAGTCAATGGCATACGGGTTAAGCCGAAGTATTGATTGACTGTAGTATCGACCCAGCTCTGATGATTACAGCTCATCAGGTAGCGGCCCTGCATATTCAGATCCAGAGATTCATCAATGGTAATGGTCCATTGGGTATTTTTAAGGACATTCTCGATCAGCCAGTTGTTTACGCCAAGCCAGCTGTTGGTAATCTTGATATTGGTTTCATCAATTTTGGATGACTTTTTGACTAGTTTGGTCAGACCGAGGGCCAGTACTGGCGGTCCATGGAAAAAGGTACTTCCCGTCATTACTGAAGTCACAGTCAGGCCACGTGCAATTTTTTTTAATATAGGCTGTTTTTTACTTTCCGACGACATATAACCCTGTCCTAAGCTGAAAATCGACTAAATTTTTTCATATTATTAACAATATACGTTTTCAATCTGAAATAGAAAAGTACCGAATGAGAACAATGGAGAAAATGTGATGAAGTTAACCGTTTTGGTTACACATAAACATTACAAATAGTTACGAAAAGATTTATTATTAACAAATCAGATATAGTTATTGATTGAATTATTGACCATTATTCTTCAAATACAACAAAACAAGTTAAGGAGGCATGCGATGCGTGCAATGTTAGTTACAGCAGCAGTAGCAGGGGCGGTAGCACTTACAGGTTGTCAAACTACTGGTAATAACCTCGGTGGTGTTGAGTACGACAAAACAGCTTTGGGCACAGTAATTGGTGCTGCGGCAGGTTATGGTATTTCTAAAGGCAATGCAAACACTAGCCGTCAAAACAACCGTGCAGCGGCAATCGGTGCAGTACTTGGTGGTGCAGCGGGTGTTTACCTGGACAATAAAGAGAAAAAATTACGTCAAGCGACTGCGGGTACTGGTGTAGATGTAAACCGTAATCCAGACGGTTCAATCAACTTGGTAATGCCAGGTGCGATTACATTTGATACCAACAAGTCAAATATCAAACCAAACTTCTATGCAACATTGAACAAAGTTGCCCAAGTTCTAACTGAAGATAACAAGAGCGGTATTCTTGTGACTGGTTATACAGACAGCACTGGTAACGATTCAATTAACTTGCCATTGTCTCAAGCACGTGCGAACTCTGTAGCAAACTACTTGGCAGGCCAAGGCATTGCACGTACACGTATTAATGCTCAAGGTTTAGGTTCAGCGAACCCAATCGCAGACAACACAACTGCAGCGGGTAAAGAACAAAACCGTCGTGTTGAAATCGCGGTATATGCTGTTCAGTAAGATCTGAATTGCAGAAAAGACCACCTTCGGGTGGTTTTTTTATGTCTGAAGTATGACGCAGGAAAATGAATTTTCAATTAGGCAACTGAGCTTGAGCCGACTATAATCGGAGCCGAATCTAGAAGAGGAAGCACTATGTCACTCGCCAGTCAGTTAAATGACAAGCAACTTGAAGCCATGAAATATACTCAAGGACCCTTGTTAGTGCTTGCCGGTGCGGGTTCAGGTAAGACTTCAGTAATCACAAGAAAAATCGCCTACTTGGTCAAGCATTGCGGCATTCCGGCACATCGTATTACGGCCATGACCTTTACCAACAAAGCCGCACG
>NZ_DEZM01000167.1:13834-14513 GCF_002364825.1 Acinetobacter sp. UBA3132
CTTTACCAACAAAGCCGCACGTGAAATGAAAGAGCGAGTAAGTAAGTTACTCACACGTGAAGAAGGCAAAGGCTTATCAGTATCGACCTTCCATACCTTTGGTCTGAATCTATTACGTTTAGAGCTAAAACATACACCGCTGAAAAATAATTTCTCGATTCTGGATGCGGATGACTGTAAACGTATTCTGATGGACCTGATGCATCGCGATAACTTGTCTGGTGCAGAAAGCAAGGAGTTGATCGCGAAAGCGATGAAGATGATTTCCGACTGGAAAAACGATCTGATTCCACCCGAGCAGGCTCATACCACCTGTGAAACTCAGGAAGATGTCCAGTTTGCGCATTTGTATCAATTGTATGAACGTAACTTGCGTGCCTATAACGCCGTTGACTTCGATGACCTGATTGTGATGCCAACGCGTTTGTTACAGGAAAACGCTGAAGTGCGTGACAAATGGCAGAACCGTGTGCGTTATTTGTTGGTGGATGAATATCAGGATACCAACACCGCCCAGTATATTCTGGTGAAGTTACTGGTCGGCGTAATGGGCCAGTTCACTGCAGTAGGGGATGATGACCAGTCGATCTATGCCTGGCGTGGGGCTAAACCGGAAAACATGGCGTTGTTACAGCAGGATTTCCCGAATCTGAAAGTTATCAAGCTGGAACAGAACTAC
>NZ_DEZM01000070.1:0-7788 GCF_002364825.1 Acinetobacter sp. UBA3132
TTATTGACAGTGGAGCTGGGTGAAAACCTGGCACATCTGGTGTTGGTGCAAAATCCACCTCAGCACCCACAAGGTGATTTTAGCATGGCTGAAGGTAAAGCTTATACCTTTGATCAGCAAGTCGGAGGTGAGAACCTGACTTTTAGTGGTGTATCCGTACTTGATCCGAAGATGTTCCAAGTCTTAGAGACTGGCAAACGTCCTTTGGCTCCGTTGCTAAAAGCAGCAATGCAGAATCAGCAGGTTGCAGCTTCTAAACTGGCAGGCATTTGGGTTGACGTAGGAACCCCAGAGCGTTTGGCTGCACTGGATGCTGAAATTCGTGAAGGGAAATATGCTTAAGTGAATATTCACTAAGCACTCCCTACTGTGCCAATATAGAGAAAGCGTTATACTTTCTTCTAATTTTTTCGAGCGTTAATTGTTTATGCATACGTTTTTTCAGGAATTAAAGCAGGGTAGCCAGGCTTTAGGTTTAGCATTGAGTGAGGAAACTTTAAATTTATTACTCAAGTACCAGGACGCTTTGGTGCTGTGGAATAAGGCATACAATCTGACTGCCATTCGTGATCCGAAAGAAATGCTGGTCAAGCATCTACTCGACAGTTTAAGTATTTTAAAGGACTTGCCTGCGGGCAGATTGCTGGATATCGGCACAGGTGGTGGTATGCCGGGCATGATCATTGCTTTATGTCAGCCTGAGCGTGAATGTGTATTGCTGGACTCAAACGGTAAAAAAATTCGTTTCCTCAAGCAGTTTATTGCTGACCTGAAGCTAAAAAATGTGATTGCGGTGCAAACACGCGTTGAAAATGAAGACAGTATTAATGAACTCGGTCAATTTGATGTGATTACCAGTCGTGCCTTTGCATCATTGACCGATTTTGTAGACGCATCAAAACCTTATATGCATGAGCAAAGTATTATTGCTTCCATGAAAGGTCTGATTCCACAAGATGAAGTTAGTGCTTTAAAAGATGAATTCAGTTGTGAGATTATTGAACTAAAAGTTCCGCGCTTAGACGAACAACGTCATTTACTTTTATTAAAACGTATTTAAGATTTTCAAAGGAATTGGGGTCAACATGGCACAAATTATTGCGATTGCAAACCAGAAGGGTGGCGTTGGCAAAACCACAACCGCAGTAAATTTGGCGGCATCTCTCGCAGTATTAAAAAAACGTGTGCTGCTTGTGGATATGGATTCACAAGGTAATGCTACGATGGGCTCGGGCATTCAGAAAAATGATTTACTTTATTCAGTAACGGATGTGTTGCTTGGTGAAGTGCCGATTGAAACGGCAATTACCAAGGCGGAAGTTGGATATAAAGTATTAGGCGCCAACCGTGATCTGGCTGGTGTAGAGCTGGCAATTGCCGAACAGGAAGGCCGTGAATTTATTCTGCGTGATGCCCTGCAGGAAATTGAAAAATCATTTGATTATATTATTGTAGATTGTGCACCAAGTTTAAGCCTGATTACCGTGAATGCCTTAGCTGCCGTGGATGGCGTAATTATTCCAATGCAATGTGAGTATTATGCATTAGAAGGATTGGCTGATTTGACTCAGACCATTGACCGGATTCAGCAGGCTTTAAATCCTGATCTACAAATCGTGGGTGTATTACGTACCATGTATGATGCGCGTAATGCACTGACACGTGATGTCTCTGAAGAATTACAACAATATTTTGGCAAGAAACTTTACGATACCGTGATTCCACGTAATATCCGTCTGGCTGAAGCACCAGCACATGGTTTGCCAGTGATTTATTTTGAAAAAAGTTCTAAGGGTGCAGTTGCTTACCTCAATCTGGCGGCTGAAATGTTAAAGAAAAGCAAAGTGAAAAAAGGAAGTAAAGCATGACCGTGAAGAAACGTGGACTCGCCAAAGGTCGTGGTTTGGATGCATTACTGGGGTCAATTCAAAAAGAAAAATTACAGCTTGAAGCACAAGGTCTGGATCATGGTCAGCTGAAGCAGATTGATGTGAATCTGTTGAAACGTGGTGAATACCAGCCACGTCGCTATATCAATGAACAGGATTTGCAGGAACTGGCTGCTTCAATTGAGAAGCATGGCATCATGCAGCCGATCGTCATCCGTCCGGTAGATGATGAACGCCATCCTTATGAAATTATTGCGGGTGAGCGTCGCTGGCGTGCAGCACAATTGGCAGGTCTTACAGAAGTTCCTGCGATTGTGCGTGATCTGAATGATCAGGTGGCAATTGCGCTGGCTTTGATCGAAAATATCCAGCGTCAGGATCTGAATCCAATTGATCAGGCAATGGCGCTGCAACGTTTCCATGAAGAATTTGGTCTGAGCCATCAGGAAATTGCCGATACTGTAGGCAAGGCGCGTACGACAGTCAGTAATTTACTGCGTTTGCTGACCTTGGCTGAAGAGGTCAAAGACTTTATGCAGCAAGGGCTGCTTGATATGGGGCATGCCCGTGCGATCCTGACTTTGAAAGCCAAAGACCAGCTGAAAGTGGCTGAAATGGTAATTGAGAAGAGCCTGTCCGTACGCCAGACTGAGCAATTAGTGCGTGATTTTAATACTCCAAAACAGGATAAACCAAAGCCAGTCGTAGCGCCGGATATTCAACAACTGACACAACGTCTGTCAGAACGTTTTAGTGCAGAAGTAAAAATTGATTATAACAAGCAGGGCAAAGGCAAACTGGTCATTAGCTATCATTCATTGGAAGAGCTAGACGGTATCCTTTCGATCCTGGATGACGAATAAAACTTGATTCTTGATTGGGGATAAATCAGATGTGGGAATTGGTAAAAGCAGGTGGGTGGCTGATGCTACCCCTCGTATTATGTTCGATTTTCATGGTAGCCATCTCATTAGAGCGATTTATTCGCCTGAAAAAGAGCTTGATATTACCTAAAGCGCTTTTGATGGGTCCCGGGCAAAATGCCAATCAGGTGATGCAAAAACTAAATGTAGATAAATCCCTGCAAGGGAGTACATTAGGCCGTGTTTTTGCAGCAGGTGCTGCCAGCCAGCAACAGACCGAGCAATATGCACGTGCCCAGATGGAAGTCGTTGCTTCGCAGGAAATTGGTTATCTGGAAAGAAATATTAATTTTTTAGGAACTTTAAGTGCAGTTGCACCTTTGCTGGGTTTGCTCGGTACAGTGATCGGAATTATTGAATCTTTTCTTATGATTGACGTGGGTACTACCAGCGATCCAGTGCTGATGATGCCGGGGATTTCCAAGGCGTTAATTACGACAGCTGCCGGGATGCTGATCGCGATCCCTGCCTTATTTGCACATCGTTATTTCCAGCGTCTGGTACAGGAATATGTAGCTGAGCTGGAGCAGCAGGCGACTTTATTTCATGCTGACCTGTTTTATTCGCATGCTTCAGAAGCGGATGAAATTCTTCAGAAGGCGAGCTGAGGTGAGTCATGAAATTCAAACGCAATCAGGTTGAAGATGTTCATATCAACCTCACTCCGATGATTGACTGTCTGTTATTTATCTTGGTATTTCTATTGCTTTCTACGACTTTCAGTCAACTCAGCCGTGTGAATTTGACCTTGCCAGACGCGCAAGGAGTTCCACCGAAAAACTTTGATCAAAAGGTTGAAGTCACTGTGGATGCAAATGGGCACTATGCAGTGAATGGGCAGTCATTGGCGAGCAAAGAAGTGGCTGATTTAAATACCGCAATTAAACAGATTTCTAACGAACGACGTGATTTAATGTTCGTGATTGCTGCTGATGCAAAAGCAGCACATCAGGATGTGATTCGCGTTATGGATGTTGCAGGGCAACTTGGCTTTGTGAACATCAACATCAGTACGAAAGTACCTACCCGAGGTTATTAGTGAAGCAAGATTTAAAAGTCTATTTACGTCTTCTCAGTTATTTAAAACAATTTTGGGGATTGGCCTTACTGGTTATCCTGGGTTTCGCCATCAATGCTGCAACAGAAGTCTCTGTTGCCAAGTTGCTGGAATATATTATTGAAGCGATTCAGACTCGTGATCAGGGTTTTACGACGATCTTCCCGTTTCTGGTGGTCTTGCTGATCTTTTTCCGCGGTGTAGGTTTGTTTTTGGGTGGCTATTTTACTGCAGTCATTTCCCGAAATCTGGTCTTTAATATTCGTCAGGAAGTCTTTGCCAAGCTGATGCGTCTGCCTTCGCAATATTTTCTGGATAATACCAGTGGTCACATTACTGCTAAAATTATGTATAACGTTGAGCAGTTGACTGCTGCCTCAAGTGATTCACTTAAGGTGATTGTGCAGCAAGGTCTGATCACAATCGCGCTGATTGGTTATCTGCTTTATACAAACTGGCGTTTAACGTTAATTATTCTGATTTTTGCACCGATCATTGGTCTGCTTATTCGCAAAGCTGCACAGCGTATGCGTAAGCTGTCCAAGCAAGTGCAGAACACCATGGGTGATGTGAACCATGTGGTACAGGAGTCTGTAAATGCCAATATGGTGGTAAAAGCTTTTGGCGGTCAAACGTACGAGCAGGAACGATTTAGAAAGCACTCTCTAGAAAACTTGCGTCGTGGCTTGAAAATGGTTGTAGTGAAAGAGCTCAATAGCCCGATCGTACAGCTTATTATGTCTATTGCGTTGAGTATTGTCATGTTTCTGGCTTTGCGCCCGGAAATCTTGCGTGATACGACTGCAGGTGAATTTGTTGCTTATATTACCGTGGCAGGCATGTTGTCCAAACCGATCAAGGCACTCACTGAAGTCAATGAAAAAATTCAGCGTGGTATGGCGGCAGCTTATTCAGTGTTTGAATTACTGGATATGCCGGAAGAAAAAAATGCAGGTACTTTTAAAGATACTTTAAAAGGCAATATCCAGCTGAAAAATGTGAATTTGACTTATTCTGATGGGTATCAGGCATTAACCGATCTGAATCTTGATGTAAAAGCCGGACAAACAGTGGCATTAGTAGGTCGCTCAGGTGCAGGTAAAACTTCACTGGTAAACCTTTTAATGCGTTATCAGGAAGCAAGCTCCGGTCAAATCCTGTTTGATGGCAAAGACATTAAAGATTTTGAGCTGAATGCTCTGCGTACCCAGATCTCGATGGTAAACCAGCAGGTGGTGCTATTTAACCGTACCGTGCGTGAAAACATTGCTTATGGTCAGTTGGAAGATGCTGCAGAAGAAGATATTATTGCCGCGGCTAAAGCTGCTTATGCCCATGACTTTATTATGGCTTTGCCAAATGGTTATGATACTGAGCTGGGCGCACAAGGTCTGAATCTGTCTGGCGGTCAGCGCCAGCGTATTGCGATTGCGCGTGCTATTCTGAAAAATGCACCAATTTTAATTCTGGATGAAGCAACCAGTGCGCTGGATAATGAATCTGAATACTTTATTCAGCGTGCTTTTGATGCGGCAATGCAGGATCGTACCACTATCGTTATTGCTCACCGTTTATCAACGATTGAAAATGCCGACAGTATTGTCGTCATGGATCAAGGTCGCATTCTGGAGCAGGGGACCCACCAGGAATTGATCAACCGCAAGGGTGCTTATTACCAGTTGCATCAACGCAACTTCGAGGAACAATAAGTATGTCACTGGCACAGGTCATTCAGGATGCCTGGAATACACAGGCTAAATGGCTGATTGTATTTCGACCATTGTCCTGGCTGTACCAGATCGGATTTAGCTTAAATAAAGCCTTATATGATAAAGGTTTTAAAGCAAGTTATACCGCACCTGTACCTGTGATGGTGATTGGTAATATTACTGTGGGTGGGAGTGGGAAAACTCCATTACTGATCCATTTGGTTGAATATCTAGAAAAACAAAATGTCCGGGTTGGCGTGATCAGCCGGGGTTATGGAGGTAAAGGTCCATTTCCTTGCTATGTCGATACGCAGGCGACCGCAGAAAGTGTGGGGGATGAACCCGCACTGATTGTCCAGTCGACGGGTGTACCGATGGCTGTTGGTCCTAATCGTCAGCAGAGTATAGAGCTGCTATTGTCCAAACATAATCTGGATTTGATTATTTGTGATGATGGTTTACAGCACTGGGCTTTGAATCGTCAGATTGAGTGGATTGTGCTGGATAATAATCGTGGTCTGGGCAATCAGAAACTTCTGCCTGAAGGTTATTTACGTGAGCCAGTTGAACGTCTAAAAACCGGTACTGTAATTGAGCATACGGCTCATCCGCAATCTGACTTGCATATGCATTTGGCTCCCTCACAGCCGTATTTACTCAATCGGGCAGGGTTGCAGACTTTTGATCCGAACTTACCTTTTTATGCCGTCGTCGGGATTGGTTTTCCACAGCGTTTCTATCAGACCTTGGAAAGCCTGGGTATTCAGCAATTCCAGTGCCATGAATTTCCGGATCATCATGACTATGAAATTGAAGATCTGCAGTTTGAAGATAATTATCCGATCATTACCACTGAGAAAGATGCAGTAAAGATTATGACTTTACTCAAACAGAATCCGGCATTTAATCGTGATATCTGGGTGGTGCCTGTTGAGGCAATATTATCGCCAGCCTGTTATGCGATCTTGCAGCAACAACTTGGTGAATACGGTATTTCTATTTCTTAAGGTTTATTCATTATGAAACACATTGTCATTCCTGCACGCTTTGCCAGCTCACGTCTGCCGGGTAAACCTTTATTAGAGATTCATGGTCGTCCAATGATTCTGCGTGTGGTCGATCAGGCGCGTAAAGTAAAAGGTTTTGATGATCTATGTGTAGCGACAGATGATGAACGTATTGCAGCCGTATGTCGTGCTGAAGGTGTGGATGTTGTCATTACTTCACCTGATCATCCATCGGGAACCGACCGCCTAAGTGAAGTAGCAAAAATTAAAGGTTGGGCAAGTGATGATATTATCGTTAATGTCCAAGGTGATGAGCCGTTATTACCTGCGCAACTGGTTCAGCAGGTGGCTCAGCTACTGGTCGATCAGCCAGAATCGTCTATGTCGACACTTTGTGAGTCGATTCATCAGCTTGAAGAATTTCAGCGTGACAGTATCGTGAAAGTGGTGATGTCAAAGCACAATCAGGCGCTGTATTTTAGCCGTGCAACGATTCCTTATGACCGTGATGGAGCAAAACAAGCTGAGCAGAAACTGCATGATCAGGCTTATCGCCATTTGGGTCTGTATGCTTATCGGGTGAAGTTGCTTCAGGAATATGTAACCTGGGAAATGGGCATTCTGGAAAAGCTGGAATCTTTAGAGCAGTTGCGTGTGCTGGAAAATGGTCACCGTATTGCCATCTCTGTTGCTGAAGTGAGTTTGCCCCCTGGTGTAGATACCCAGCAGGATCTGGATCGTCTGAACCAGCTTGATCCATCTGTATTCGCCTAATTTGAGAATTTAGCATGCCGCTTGATGCCACCGCACAAATTTATCCTTGGCAACAACAAGTCTGGGATACGCTTACTGGGCGTTTTCCCCAGCTTGGGCATGGACTACTGTTTTATGGCAAAAAGGGTTGTGGTAAGGAAGCTTTTACCCAGCAATTTCTAGCATGGGTATTATGTCAAAATCGTCATATGCGCAATTTGCCATGTGGTGAATGTGGCAGTTGTCAGTGGCTTAAAGCAGATACTCATCCCAATTATGTTTATATCAGTACCGATGAAGAAAACAAAAAACAGAATGCCAAAATCAAGATTGAAAAGATCCGGGATTTATTGCCATTTGTGCAGCAAACTGTTGATGGTTGGCGTGTTATTGTCATAGAACCCGCTGAAGCACTGAATATTGCCTCTTCCAATGCTTTGCTGAAAACCC
>NZ_DEZM01000043.1:0-1613 GCF_002364825.1 Acinetobacter sp. UBA3132
AATGAGGACACGCCCTAATAAAATTACGCTATATTTTTAATATCTAATTAGGTTAGGCTGAATCATTACACAATGATAAACGGGTTGTTCCGATGATTGAGACAGACAACAGCAACTCACCAAAACTGACACAACAGGAAGTCATTCGCCTGGAACGGGATTTGGCCAAGTTTGCCAATATGATGGACTCCGTAGTCCGGATTCCGTTTACCAAGCAGGGTGTTGGTGCTGATGCTGCACTCAGTACCGTACCTGTGGCGGGAGATCTGGCTGGTTTTGCCTTGACCTGTTATGCCATTTATAAGGCACGTCAGATCGGCGTGCCACAGTCCAAACTGAATCCGGTCATTAAATTGGCAACCATGGACGCCGTGGTCGGTTTTATTCCCGTGGCTGGAACCATCTTCGACATTTTTATCCGTCCTAGCCGTAAGGCCTTGGATATCGTGCATGATCATATCCGTGAGGAATACCAGATCCACACGGATCGGCATGTGGTACATCCTTTTCTGCATGAAAAACTGGAACAGAAACAGCAGCAGTCTGCATTCTGGCGCAATCCAGTAGTTGCCTGGGTCTGGATTCATATTCCGGATATTCTGGGTACCATTTTCCTGATTCTGTTTGTACTGGCAATTGGCTGGGGTGGGATGGCCCTGTATCAATGGATCAGTCAAGCTGCTTAAACACAAAAGTATAAATAAAAGAAAAGCCTCCGTCAGGAGGCTTTTCGGTATAGCGTTGTGCTCAGTAGATTAAGGACAATCAAGCTGATGCAAAGCGGCTACACGTTGTTCAATCGTTGGATGCGTCTGGAACAATGCAGCTAAGCTGAAACCTTGTTCTTGACCTGCTGAAATTGCAAAGGCTTTCATTTCTTTCGGCATGGCATCTGGCATTTCAGATTCGGCCTGTAAGCGTAATAGCGCAGAAATCATGGCCTGCTTACCTGCTAAACGTGCACCGGCTTCATCGGCACGGTATTCACGATGACGTGAGAACCACATCACGATAGCGGATGCCAGGATACCAAATACGATATCAAGCACAATGGTAATCACGAAGAATGCAATTCCTGGTGCTTCACCATCTTCACGGCCAAATACGTTACGGTCGATAAAATCACCAGCAACCCGGGCAAAGAACATGACGAAGGCGTTGACCACACCTTGAATCAGAGCAAGTGTTACCATGTCACCATTGGCAACGTGACCAATTTCATGCGCAAGTACTGCACGTAACTCATCTTTGTTCATGCGTTCTAGCAAGCCTGTAGAAACAGACACCAGTGCATCGTTTTTGTTCCAGCCGGTCGCGAAAGCGTTTGACTGGTAAGATGGGAAAATACCCACTTCTGGCATTTTAATACCAGCGCGCTGAGATAGCTGTGCTACTTCCTGTAATAACCATGCTTCTGCCTGGTTACGAGGAGCATTCGGATCAATCAGTTCAGTACCAGTAGTCTTCTTCGCCATCCATTTAGACATGAATAGTGAGATTAAAGAACCCACCATACCGAACACAAAACAGATCACTAGCAGGTTGCCTAGATTCAAGCCACCCGCGCCATGGTAACTACCGACACCGAAGAGTGACAAGATAATGCCAGCTAC
>NZ_DEZM01000043.1:1838-3519 GCF_002364825.1 Acinetobacter sp. UBA3132
ACCAGTACCGCGAGGTTGGTTAGCAAAAACAAACCAATCCGCATCATTGAGAAATCCTCTTATTATAGAAAAATAATCTGATTAGCAAATTACAATCATTACCCTCAATATGAGGTGAAATGACTCAAATTTCAAGAAAAAAAATAGTAAATTACCCAGAATTTACCTCATCACCATGATCAACCAAAACTTAGGATGAATGATGAAGAGGAAGGGCTTAATCGTTGATATATATTCTGGCGGATGCAGTGGCATGTGCGGTGGCATAAGAACCGGCAGGCGCATCAGTGAAGCTGCCATCTGCATTGGCAATGATCTGACGCTGATAATTGCTGGCTTTAATGGTAGGCGCTGCCGACGTTTTATAATTGGCAGAGCTGGCCAGAATCTTGGCGGTTTCAACCGGTGCCGCAGCGGCGGTCAGATTAACACCACTGGAATATAGATTGTGATACCGGCTGGTCACACGGCGTACATAGTCTTGCGTCTCGCGGAAGGGCGGGATACCGCCATATTTGCTGACATTGCCTTCACCAGCGTTATAGCCTGCCAATGCTAAAGCGGTATTGCTATTAAAACGTTTCATTAGCCAGGCCAGATATTTGGCACCTGCCATAATATTCTGATGCGGATCATAAGCATTAGATACATTAAAGCGGCGTGCGGTAGCAGGCATGAGCTGCATTAGTCCCTGAGCACCGACTGGAGAACGGGCATGGACATTAAAGCCGGATTCAGTATGCATCACAGCCTTGATCAGACCTTCAGAAATACCGTGCTTTTGTGCAGCCTCACGGATAATTGAATCAAAGGCATTTTTATTTTTGCTATAGCTCGGCAATACCGAAGCCTCACTTGAGCCCCAGTTGCTATAGCTATGAATGTTACTGTCCGGGTAATAGGTCTTTTTTTCTACTTTTAGATTACTGTAGCGACCTTTATTATTCGTCAGCAGGGTAACACCATTGCTATCTTTCATTTGATAGATCGTCTGACCTGCATGCGAAAAAGCAGCAGTTCCCATCAAAATATAAAGACAACTTAGTATAGAAGTCCCCTTAAACCACAAATTTTTATTCATTGTAAGTATATGTATTGAACATTTGTCCCCAAAACTTACTACAGAGTTTAACAAAATTTGCTGTAATGAAAAGTGATGAGCGACGCATTTATAAACAAGTTTGTAAATGCAAGTCCCTAATGTTGAAGAACTAACCAAAAAAAATATTTATTTTTTTTTAATATGGCTTTCTTGACACGGTTAAGCAATTGATTTTAAATATAAAATAAATTGGTTAAAAAATGATCAATTTAAATAGAACCCTTATTTTTGGGGCCGATAAAGCTGTCAAGTCGTTTTAAATCCACAAAGTTATCCACAGGTTTTGTGGAAAACTGTGGAAAAGTCCAAAACATAAGCATGCTGGATAAAAAATGAACTGTTTCGTTCAATTTATCAATCTAAATAAAACATGAAGTTTAGAGTATTACTTCAATAACAGGAAAATAAATTCTTTTGATGCGAGAAGCACCCGAATCGGATAAAATTGCGCGGTATTTTTATTTATGGGTTATTCTCGTCTATGTACTCGCCAGTTGAATCCGAGCAAGGATTTAATTTCAAACCGGAATTGCCAACAAGCTCTGCCTATTACCGTTTGTTGAAAAAGCTTCGCCGTCA
>NZ_DEZM01000043.1:3716-4262 GCF_002364825.1 Acinetobacter sp. UBA3132
GTTGAAAAAGCTTCGCCGTCAGGTCGGACACGCTATTCGTGACTTTAAAATGATCGAAGATGGCGATAAGGTCATGGTATGTATTTCTGGTGGTAAAGACAGCTATACCTTGTTAGATATCATGCTGCAGTTCAAGCGTATCGCACCTATCAACTTTGATGTAGTTGCAGTAAACCTGGACCAGAAACAGCCGGGCTTCCCTGAAGATGTATTACCACGTTATCTTGAAGAAAATAACATTCCGTATTACATCCTGGAAAAAGACACTTACAGCATTACCAAGAAGCTGACGCCTGAAGGCAAGACTTACTGTGCCGTATGTTCTCGTCTGCGCCGTGGCTCGCTGTATGGTTTCGCGCAAGAAATTGGTGCGACCAAAGTTGCGCTCGGTCATCACCGTGATGACATCCTGGCAACGTTCTTCCTGAACCTGTTCCATGGCGGCAGCTTAAAAGCGATGCCGCCAAAACTGTTGTCTTCAGACAAGAAGAACATCCTGATCCGTCCACTGGCTTATGTGGAAGAGAAGGACATCATCAAATATGC
>NZ_DEZM01000043.1:4488-5212 GCF_002364825.1 Acinetobacter sp. UBA3132
ATGCTGCGTGACTGGGATAAAGCTCATCCGAAACGTCTGCACAGCATTTTCGGTGCACTGCAAAATGTTTCACCGTCACAACTGGCTGACCGTGAACTGTTTGACTTCGAGGCACTCGACAGCCAACGTGAATTCAACTTTAAAGATTCTTGCTCAACTGAAGAAGCAGTAGAAGGCGAGAGCAAGCGAATTAATATGGTCAACCTCGGTTTTGCTGCGGATTAAGACCTTTTTGACGGGTATTCATTCGAGTTGAATGCCCGTCAGGCCTTATCAATCAAGATCATGTACATAAAAACAGAAAGATAATGACAGAAATTGAACGCTGCGTACAAAAATCGTTAGCCATTCGACAAATGATCATGTTATAACAATCTGCAAGCGCAATAGCGTCAACAATGATGTTGTCTGGATAGACGACACACACGAACTAATAAATTGAGGAAAGATCATGCCTGCTTTTTTAACTGATGATTGGTTTTCAACTGTAGAAACTCTGACTGCTCAAGCAGGTGACCTAAACCTGGCGCCAGCGCTTGCGAATCTTGCAATCAATCTGGTGGTTGCGGACGCTACAGGTAATACTGAATTATCTTTAGATGGTGGAGCGATCAAAAAAGGTCTGTCTTCAAATGCGAAGACTACGCTGAACATGGATGCAGAAACTCTGCGTAAAGTATTCCTTGAGTTTGACATGGCGGCTGCAATGCAAGCATTCATGACC
>NZ_DEZM01000043.1:5407-6442 GCF_002364825.1 Acinetobacter sp. UBA3132
GCAAGCATTCATGACCGGTAAGATCAAGGTTCAGGGGGATATGTCTCAGCTGATGGCATTGCAAACTGCAAAACCAAGCCAAGAGCAAAAAGATCTGTTCAAGAAAGTGCTTGAGCAAACAACCTGATCAGTCCTATCTGCATAAAAAAAGCTTACCCTTAGGTAAGCTTTTTTTATGGCTTGAATAAATCAGATATTCACAAGCTCTGAACTTTTAATCTGTTCCAGATAAGAACGGATACGTGTTACATATTGCAGTGCCTGACGATAACGGCCATTGCTGGCTTTGTTATGCTCCAGATAGCTATACAGGTTTACCCAGTTATCCGGATCCTTACCCTGGTTACGGATACTGTTCTGAACTTTCTGAACTGCACCTGGACCCATGTTATAGGCTACTAAGGCATACCAGTTACGGTCTGGCATAGGAATATGCTCAAAGCGTGACAGCATCTTGTCATAGTATTTCGCACCGCCCTCAATACTTTGAACAGGATCGGTACGGTTATTTACACCCATTGCCTTTGCGGTTGAGCTTGTCAGCATCATCAGACCACGGACACCGGTCGGGGACACGGAGTTTGGCTTGAGATAAGATTCCTGGTAGCCGATCGCGGCGAGCAGATGCCAGTCCAGGCCGTACTGCTGTGCAGATCGCTGGAAGCTGGCCTTGTAAATGGGGAGGCGCTGGCTAAGATCCTGATGGATATTATCCTTAAAATGCTCCTCGACTACATTCTGATTGTAAAAGGAAGCGAGCTGATTGATTGCGCCGCTTTGCTTGCTGTTACATACGAAATTACTTGCAGTCTGGCTCAATGGATCATTGGCTGATTTGAAAACCCAGTTCAGGTTGGCATTCAGGCCTTTAGACGACAGGGAACTGCCATCACCACAAGTTGCAGAGAATGACGTCAGTTTACGCGCTTCAATGCTGCTGATACTGCTTGTAGTCATTGCCATGTTGGCTTTGCCTTGAGCAACCATTTTCAATGCAGTGGCATCATCGCTGACTGTTTTGAAATCCAGTTTTAC
>NZ_DEZM01000043.1:6602-6899 GCF_002364825.1 Acinetobacter sp. UBA3132
TGTTTTGAAATCCAGTTTTACATTCATGTTTTTGGCATAGTTACGAACCAGATCATAACCAAAACCATGCAGGTGACCACCTTCTTCAAACACTGTGGTCGGGCTCTTCACAGCAACAACAGTAAGCTTATTGCTGTTGACGACACTATCAAATTGGTGTGCCGGTGTTTTACTTGCATTGATAGCGTGGAATGGAACAAGCGCAGTGCTCAATACAAGAATTTTTACAGGGAGAGAGGAAAATAAAGATCTTAGGCAAAGCCTCGACCCAGAAGATGAACTACTGTGCATGTTGTC
>NZ_DEZM01000209.1:0-23473 GCF_002364825.1 Acinetobacter sp. UBA3132
GCTGAATCACCAAATTTTACGTCTTTAGCTGACATATTTGACTCCGAGTATTTTTAATAGCTTTACAAAATCTGATATGGAATATGTAAGACTGTTTTAGCGAAGATTAACCTTCAAGAACCGCTAAAATGTCAGATTCTTTCATGATAAGTAGTTCTTCCCCGTCTACTTTTACAGTTGTACCTGCATAAGTGCCGAACAATACTTTGTCGCCAACTTTAACGTCTAACGCGCGTACGCCATTGTCAGTGATTTGACCATTACCAACTGCAATAATTTCCCCTTGCGCTGGTTTTTCTGCTGCAGAACCTGGAAGTAAAATACCGCCAGCTGTTTTAGTTTCTTCTTCAACACGACGAATAACAACGCGGTCATGTAATGGACGAATGTTGCTCATTTTTAACTCCATCAGACTAAGTCTTTTTGATTACTGATGACGACTTAGTTATTCCCTGGTCGTCATCAAAACTTTTAGATGTCACTTTTATGGAGATGGAATAAATCGCTTCAAGGGTAAAACTGAAAAAAAATTCATTTTTTTTTATTTTTTTATCATGTGCATATACTTTTGCTGCTTTTTTCTTCAAGGCCAGTCTGAAATTAGAGTATAGCCTTCAGTTTTCAGAATTTTTCATCTTTCCATAAGCTTCTTTAAGAACGTGGTGAAGCAAAATAGAGCTTATATTTGAACAGTCAGTAGATACAGCGCTACTCCTCTTTCCTATCTGATAAATAATTTAAAATAAGCAGTACAAACACCTTAAACTCATCTTCTATATAAAGCTATTTCTTGGAATGACCTAGTTATATAGATAATTTTTTCCACATAATGAATACTATTTATATAGTGCTTCAGCCTTGTACAGGATGATCATTTCTATGCCCACATTCGTTGAAGATAGTTACCTGGAGAATACTGTTATTGGCTTCATAGAGCTAAGCCATAAAAGATCAAGGTTGACTTTTTAAAACCTACTAATCGTAAGTTACTAACCAATTAAAAACTAATCTTAAAGTGGTTTTTCTTAGGCGCTTTAAGAAAGCAGAAACTATAAATTTTATTTTTAAAATCAAAAATTTAAAACCACAAGAAGCTATATAGCAGAGTTTAATTATGATCTTAAATAGGAATGACCCCAACATTCTATAAATACAGCCTTTTATGTGATAGAAATTAGATATATATCGTTTATAATAGTTCGGAAAATCATCAGCATTGATTATTTTTCTGGCAAACTGTCTAAATGCTAAACAGATGTTATTAAGTACTATGCAAAATTCAAATTACCCTCATTTATTTAATCAATGATAAGAGTCGTTACTAGAAAAATAATAAGTAAATGTTTTTTATAATTATATTTATTAAAAATATTAACCATAATTAAAATAAATACAAGATTACTCTGCAATGTTATTTTATATACTACTGTTTTTTAAATACTTATTTAAAATATTGCATTATGTGACAATTTAACTCTAACCCTGCTTTGGTCTTATTTTTTTTGTCATTTTATGCTTTAATACAGCCACTTTTTTTTCATATTTCATCTGGGCGATGTTTTCATCACCCAGACTATACTTTGTACATAGTTTTGTACACTTTTGAGATAGGCCTCACCATGACCCAAGTGAACGCACCAGAATTCGTTCGTCACCCTAAGCTTATTGCTTGGGTGGAAGAGATTGCTAAATTAACAAAACCAGCAAAAATTGAATGGTGTGACGGTAGCGCAGAAGAGTATCAACGTTATATCGACTTGATGATCGCTAACGGCACAATGCAAGCGCTTAACCAGGAAACTCATCCAGGTTCTTACCTTGCAAATTCTGATCCTTCTGACGTTGCTCGTGTTGAAGGTCGTACTTATATCTGTTCAGAAAACAAAGAAGACGCTGGCGCGACAAATAACTGGGAAGCTCCAGCTGAAATGCGTGCTCGCCTAAATGGCTTATTTGACGGTTCTATGAAAGGTCGTACTTTGTACGTTGTTCCTTTCTCTATGGGTCCTTTAGGTTCTCATATTGCACACATCGGTATCGAACTGACTGATTCTCCTTATGTTGCTGTTAGCATGTCTAAAATGGCGCGTATGGGTAAAGCGGTTTATGACGTTTTAGGTACTGACGGCGAATTCGTTCCATGTGTACACACTGTTGGTGCACCATTGGAAGAAGGTCAAAAAGACGTTGCTTGGCCATGTAACCCAGACAAATGGATCGTACATTATCCAGAAACGCGTGAAATCTGGTCTTACGGTTCCGGTTACGGCGGTAACGCATTGCTAGGTAAAAAATGTCTAGCTTTACGTATTGCATCTTACATGGGTCGTCAACAAGGTTGGTTAGCTGAACACATGCTGATCCTTGGCGTGACGAATCCACAAGGCGAAAAACATTACATCGCAGCGGCATTCCCTTCTGCGTGTGGTAAAACAAACTTCGCGATGCTGATTCCACCAGCGGGCTACGAAGGCTGGAAGATTGAAACTGTAGGTGACGATATTGCCTGGATCAAACCAGGTGAAGACGGTCGTCTATATGCAATTAACCCTGAAGCTGGTTTCTTCGGTGTAGCGCCTGGTACAAATACCAAAACTAACCCGAACTGTATGGCAACACTTCATAAAGACGTAATCTATACAAACGTTGCTGTGACTGACAACGGCGAAGTATGGTGGGAAGGTCTAACTAAAGAAGCACCTGCAAACCTGACTAACTGGAAAGGTCAACCACACACTGGCGAAGAAAAAGCAGCTCACCCGAATGCTCGCTTCACCGTTGCTGCGGGTCAATGCCCTTCTATCGATGCTGACTGGGAAAATCCAGCAGGTGTTCCAATTTCTGCGTTCATTTTCGGTGGTCGCCGTGCGGACACAGTGCCTCTAATCTCAGAAGCATTTGACTGGGTAGACGGTGTTTATAAAGCTGCAACTATGGGCTCTGAAACTACTGCTGCTGCTGTTGGTCAACAAGGTGTTGTCCGTCGTGATCCATTCGCAATGCTTCCATTTGCTGGCTACAACATGGCTGACTACTTCACTCACTGGTTAGAAATGGGTGAGAAAGTTGGCGAGAAAGCTGCTGCTGCTGGTAACAAGCTTCCAGGTATCTACAACGTGAACTGGTTCCGTCGTGATGCTGAAGGCAACTTCGTATGGCCTGGTTTCGGTCAAAACATGCGTGTTCTTGAGTGGATCATCGATCGTTGTGAAGGCCGTGCAACTGCTGTTGACACTCCAATTGGCCGTGTTCCAACTTATGAACAGTTGAACTGGACTGGCACTGACTTCTCTAAAGAGCAGTTTAACCTTGTAACTTCTCAAGATAAAGATCAATGGATCAAAGAACTTGAAAGCCATACTGAATTGTTCGAAAAACTAGGTGACCGTATGCCAGAAGCGTTGAAAAAACGTCAAGCTGAATTACTGGAAGCTGTTAAATCTGCATAATTGCTGGTTTAATTTAAAAAAGGTCGCATAAGCGGCCTTTTTTATTAATAGTTATTCATTAAATTTAAGTACTTTCATTTTTCCAATTTTTGCAGTTATTAGATTTCTCTAATACCTCTTAAATTATTCAACAACATTTAATCAATAAAAATTATCTTAAAAAATCAAAAATTTAATATAAAAATAAATAACTTAATGCTTTGAATTATCAATAACTATCTCTCTTGTTTTATTAAAATTAAAGTTTTATAAAAAATTAAAAACTACATAAGCACAAGACACTGTAATTATTTAACTTTACTTCGATAAAACATGTGTCAACTCTATTCTCGGTGGTTCCGCAGGAAACCTGGTCGAATAGTACGACTGATATGTTTATGCAGCCTTTACTTTATATTTTGCTTCGAAATTTTTCCCTAAAGGTGATGACACCGCAAAGCTGCTGCTGTTTTGCCCTAGTTTTTTTAATGCGCCGATTGGCGGATGGATTATGGGAATTTATGCATATTGCTGACTTATATCTTCATGAAGGACACTAAAAAATACAGCATGATTACTGACGACTAATTAATGCTTGAGCTGTTTAAGCTTTCTGAATGGAAACATTCAGAAAGCTTTTTTATTGGATTTTTAAGTTTACTGCCATTTTGTCTTTTCAATGCTATGGCATACTTGCTGTATAAAAAATGGGAAATCATCATGATGAAAAAAACAGTTTTTCTACTAGGTTTGGGTTTCGGCACTTTGGTGCTCACTGCCTGCCAAAGCACACCTCAACCTTATAACGGTCAATCTGGTTACGAAGTCATTGAGCAAGGTGCAAATACTGCAACATTGCGCTATACACTTTCTGGTCGTACCAGTCAGGATGAAGGAAAATTGCAGGCTGCTTGCAGACAGGCACTTGGTACTTCTAAAAACTGGAATGTAAGCGTACTCAGCAGCAACGAAATTAGTAATACTGCATTACCAGATGAACAGTATGGTCGCCAGCTCGGCAATAGTCGCACTCAAATCAGCTTAAGCAACACGCCTGACCTGTACAATACTGAAAATCCAGGCGCACGTGATGCCCTGAATGCCCGCCCAAGCACATTACGCGTGATTCAATTCACCTGCTCATAATCTCTAAGATATGAAAAAAGGGCTTAATGCCCTTTTTTTATTTTTCGCTTCAAAGTGTCTTATAGAAACTGACGTTTCTGAATTCTGGAGATTCATCCAAATCCGGCCAAGTGGTAGCACTACGCTCATCCAGTTTTTCGTATTGGGGATGACTAAAGTTTTTTACCCGACTATCTGCAACCCACACCTCAGGCGCAAATTTTAAAAACTCATCCAGGAAGAAACGGTTGCATTGGTCATAAAGTACGTCGGCGGCTAACAGGATATCCACCTGTTCTGCTTTATACAGATCATCCAAGTATTCAAGCTCAACACCATTCAACTCAGCATTAGCACGACAAGCATCTAAACTCACTTGATCAATGTCACAGCAAATCACACGCTTAGCACCTGCCATTTTTGCTGCAATTGCAACGACACCTGAACCTGCACCAAAATCCAGCACTACTTTATCTTTTACATGATGTGGTTCTGCCAGCAGCCACTGCGCCATCGCAAGACCAGATGCCCAGCAAAAGATCCAATACGGCGTATCATTCCAGATACGACGGATGACTTCATCATCCAGCTTATCAGTTGGAAATACTGGCGGAATTAGCCAAAGTGAAATAGGTGTATCCGGCAATTGCTGTGCATACAGTTCACAATGTGGAATCACATCATGCAAGGCTTGTAGAAGATGCTCAGGAGCTTTAGGAAATTGGAAAGTACAGCTCATATAAAAGCCTTGGTGCAAAAAATCTTTTATTGGAATTTATAAATTAACCAGAATACATGACCATGTCATTCGCAGCTGTCCGAGGCCACCTAAAATTTGATTCGCTCTGTTTCTGCGACTTATTCATCGCTGAAGGAATAAGACGAGTTCTGCAAATGACAAATGGTTTTGGTTACTTTTGCCGAAACAAAAGTAATGATTTACTAAAGAATCAATATACAGACTTATTATGAAAATGGGTGTGCGAGAAACATGCTTCAAAAACTTTCCTTCAGGTAGATATTACTTTGGAAAAGCCCAAAGTAACCAAAGGTTTTTTAATCAGCAGACATTACATCCTGATAATGCTGCTCAACGGGCGACATCCATGTCGCGAAAAAAGTCTCCTATACAGATAACTAAAATTTTGAATCCTCAGAAAAAGAATAAGATTCAAATGAAATCAAATCCTTGCTAATAATTTGGCGATAAACGGTAGAAAAATTTCCTTATCAAGACTAAGGAATTAGCATAATATTGAACACGGCTGTATAAACTCTCCGACTTAGATGGAATGCCTTATATGGATTTAATTCAGGCAAATGGACAACCCCGTTACGGACGTTTCAAAGAAATTCCCAAAAGTATCGATTACAATGCTTACCAGTACAAAACTCCTTATGGCCAGATTGTTGCCGGCTGGCGTAAGCATCTTAAATACAAAAAATTCAAATTCTGTAGCATTCAGCATGAACACTACAGTATTGGCGTAGCGATCGCTGATATTGCCTGGGCAGGGCATGGTTTCTTCTATATCTATGATCATCAGACCAATGAAGTGCGGGAATGGAATGCGATCAATTTTCTGTCACGTCACACTGTTTTAGATGAACAGCCACTGTTTAATCATAGTTATTTTCATAAATCTCCGTACCAGATTGAAATTCAGCATGCCAATGGTGTGCGTTATATCACTGTGACCAAATATGGAGATATAAAGCTGAGTGCCCGGATTTTCTGTGCCGGAACAGATCCACTCAGTATGTGTAGTCCAACAGGTATTAATGGCTGGACTTATACCCAGAAATTAACGACTTTGGGCTGTGAAGGATATTTCGTTAACAAACAAGGGCAGACCATCCAGTTTAATGAACGTACCTTTGCTTCACTAGATGATACCTGTGGTTTTCTGCGCCCCGAAACAGCATGGTTCTGGTTATCCTGTAATTTCTGGGATACCAAGCAGAACCGGATTGGAATTAATCTTGCATCAGGCGTGAATGAAAGCTTTGGCAATGAAAACTGTTTATGGGTCAACGGCAAGATTTATGCCTTGACCGACGTGCTGTTTCAGCAGGAATCAGAAAATCAGTGGAGTATACACTCACTGGATGAGAAGCTAAATTTGCGTGTGACTACGGGCTGGCGCCGTTATGAAAATCTGAATCTGCGTCTGGTCGGTAGCCAGTTTAGCCAATGGCAGGCACGAGTATCCGGGACCATTCAGCAGGATGATCAGGAATATGTATTGCTAGATGAATATGCTTTGCTTGAACAGCATTATGCCAAATGGTAATCATCGGCAAGAAAAAAGCCTTTAGTTAAAGGCTTTTTTATTTTCTTACTTTTATATTTTTAGTCTTTAGCTGCTCGCCAGAATGCTTCACCAGCCTGAATTGGATCATCGGTTTCATTCAGTGTTTTTACCCAGACGTCGTATTGAGCAATCACAGGATGCTGGCTAGGATGGAAATCCTTTTTAAACCAGTCACGATACTGTTTGCCCATACGGGTCAGCTTGCCTTTTTTACCAAAGAACCATGGCAGGCCGCGAATATTCATCTGCAGACGTTGGCGTGGCGTAAACCCGTCATGCTTTAACATCACATTGGCCCGATAAATGGTAAAGCCGATCATCAATACACTGGTCCATGCTAAGGTGAACTTTCGTAGATTTTCTGGTACATCGCCCACTTGTTTCATTACATCAAACGCAACATCACGATGTTCCATTTCCTCGATTGCATGCCAGGCAAACAGGGCACGCACATAAGGATGCGCTTCTTTCAAGGTGTCTTTATAAGCATAGAAGGTTTCTGCCATCAGCGCAGTCATATGCTCAGCCGCAGCGGTCATGGCAATGTTGTATTGAGGTGAGCGTTTTTCCAGTTCGAATTTAAAAATTCTGTTTAAACGCTGAATGAATTGATCTACTGGCATACCTTGCTGTTTCATGATCTGGTTCATCTTTTCATGCGCAATACCGTGTTGTGCTTCCTGACGGATAAAGTCTGCTACCCGTTTTTGCAGGTCAGGATCGGTAATTTTATCGCGAAATAGGCGTACGCTTTGAATGAAGTAGCGTTCACCATCCGGGAAAGTCAGGCTCAAGGCGTCAAACATACGGGTTAGGAAAGGATCACCGCCAAACCAGAAGCGAGGAATTTCATCAAGTTTAAAGTCAAGATTGGTGCGAACCACCGGCTGTACAGTTGTTTTTAATGGTGCATTCATCTTTTGTCATTCTTGTTGATGTCGATGCTGACAGTATGTCGACTATTACACAAATTGTTTTGACAGTTATTGCCAATTTTTATACATTTTACGCCAAATGAAAATAAAGCTTGTCAAATTGCTGCACTCATCGAGAATTACACATGCAGGACATACGAATATCAAATGGTTATATTCAACTGTGGGCTACGCATCTGCGCAGCCTGAATATAGAACCCCTGCAGGCTGATTTTCTTAAAGATCTAAATACCCCATTGCGCCATTTAATTGACCAGCCTTTTGATACTGAAGTTCCTCTTGAGTTATTAAACACAGTTATCGAAAGAACTCAAACGTATCTACATTGCCCGCAATTAATTTTTGAAATTGTCCAGTCTATTCGTCCGGAGCATTTTGGGGTATTAGGTTATATGGCCTCAAAAAGTAGCAGTATCTCCGAGATGATCGGTTATATCATGCGTTTTCAACGGCTAGTAGTGGATGGTAGTGAGTTTGTCCCTCTGCAGATAAAACAGCATGAACAAAGTATTGAACTTTACTGGGATTTTCTGCATGAGAAATATCAGTTGCTGAATGAATTAACGATTGCAGCGATGGTGCAACTGGGTCGTTATATTTTACAGGATCATCCGCTGGTACTACGTTGTGTTCGGTTAGCTCATGTACCGTTGATGGCGCAACGGCATTATCAGAAATTCTTTGGCGTGGACGTGCGTTTTTCTCAGGCCTATTATAGTTTTGAGCTGGACTTACAAGATTTACAATTCAGGTCAGAACAGGCTGATCCGATGCTGTTACAGCTGCTCGTCCGCCAGGCTGAAGAAGCCATTGCTACCAAGTCTTCAAATGAATCAATATTACAGCAGGCACGAAAAATTATTGCTGATCAGCTACGTACTGAATATCAAGCAATTAAAATTGAGCAACTGGCACAGCAGCTATGGATGTCATCACGCAGCTTGCAGCGTTATTTAAGCGAGCAGGGCAGTTCCTTTAAAAAGTTGCTGGAACAGGAGCGAATGAAACGCTGTGAGACGCTATTACAGCAGGGACTTAGCCTGACTGAAATTGCTCAGCAGCTGGATTATTCTGATCAATCTGCATTGGCGCGTGCCTATAAAGCTGCAACTGGGCAAACACTTTTACAGGCACGAAAACTCTTCAAAACAAAGGAAGAAAAATAGAAATAAAAAAGCGACCCATAAGGATCGCTGATTTTTACTTTTACTGCTTAAGCATTTGCTTTGAGTCGGGGAAACCTAAACGCAATTGCCAGTACTGCAAAGATCGCTAGAATCCAGCAATAATAAACGCCACCAATCAATTCTACCGGAGACAGCTTGGCAATCGAACAGGCCAGCAATAGCTGTGCGCCATAAGGAATCAGGCCTTGAACTACACAAGAGAAAATATCCATCAAGGCAGCAGACCGTTTTGGATCAACGCCATATTCTTTTGCCACTTCACGTGCCATATCACCAGACAAGATGATCGCCACGGTATTATTGGCCACAAACAGGTTCGAGAAGATTACCAGAAAACTGATACCAATTTCACCGGCACGTTGACGGCCAACTTTAAATAAACGGGTTAGCGCATAGATCCGTTCGATCAGCCAGCGTAAACCGCCTTCACGTTGCATGATGGCGGACAAACCACCGAGAAACATCGACAGCAAAGCGACTTCGAACATCCCGACAAAACCATCATAGATTGAATTATTCAGTTTAAGTAGGTCAAACTCTGATGTCGCGAACAGACCAAATAAGCCCGATAGCAATACGCCAATTGCCAAGACCGCAAGTACATGCAGACGACTAAAGGCCAAGACAAAAACCGCAATATAAGGCAGGACTAATAGCCAGTTAAACTCCTTATATTCCACGCCGCTTGTTGTGCTCGTGTGAAAGAAATAAATCGCAATAGTGACAATTGACGCCGGTACTGCAATCCAGACATTGACCCGGAACTTGTCCCGTAGCTGCACTTTCTGGCTGCTGGTCGCCGCAATCGTAGTATCCGAGATCATCGACAGGTTATCACCAAACATTGCACCGCCGACGACCGCACCAATGGCATGAATCACGGTAATATCCGTGGCTTGAGTAAAGCCAAAGGCAATCGGTGCACAGGCAGCAATCGTCCCCATTGAGGTACCCATTGCGGTGGCAATGAATGCCGAAATAATAAATAGCATCGGCAAGACAAATTCTGGTGGAATCACCGACAGGCCCATTTGCACGGTGGCATCGACACTGCCAATAGCACTGCTAACACTGGCAAATGCTCCCGCCAGCATAAACACCATGAACATCAGAATCAGGTTAGGGTGACTGGCACCCTTAAGAAATTCTTCAATGCCCTGGTTGAGTTTGCCGCGATACACTAATGCAGCCAAGATAATCGCAGGCAGGGCAGCAACAGGCGCTTTCACCTGATAGAACGCGAACTCGGTTCCAATCATGGTGTGATAAATCCCGCTGCCTAAAAAGATTGTTAAAAATACAATAAGCGGCAACAGTGCAATGGCCCGTGCCTGCACTGTAGCTTCTGAATCAGTCTGCATAGGAGATAGAAAAGTAAAAAAGTGCGCGTAGTATAAAGCAGGTTTTGCAATTTCAGAAAACTTTAAATATATGCGCTAACACCTGTGTTTTTATTCAGTTTTTAGTGATAAAAATAAGTTTATCTAAACATTCAATATTTTACAGAATAGCGAAATTAGTCATCTTTGATCATTGAGAAAAAAATCAAAATATTCGTAAATACTGTCTTTCGGGTTGTTCTGAAATCTTCGCGCAGGAAATGAAATACAATACCGCTTCGCTGTGTACTGTTCAATGAACAAAAAATAGCGTTACAATGCGGTGTCTTGTATTTCTACAATAGTCAACGCTTCAAGTTTGAAAACACGTTAAGGAACGCACAACCCTATGTCACGTTTAGCCACACGATTTGGACAACTTAAATCTCAACAGCGTAAAGCTTTAGTTTCTTATGTTATGGCTGGTGACCCGCATCCTGAGGTGACTGTACCTCTGCTCCATCAAATGGTAGATGCCGGTGTCGATGTGATTGAACTGGGTCTTCCATTTTCAGATCCGATGGCGGATGGTCCCGTGATTGCACTTGCTGCTGAACGCGCACTTGCAGGCGGAACCAATACCCTGAATGCTCTGGAAATGGTGAAAGAGTTTCGTCAGAAAGATAACGAAACTCCAGTGGTTCTGATGGGTTATTTAAACCCTGTTGAAGTGATTGGCTATGAAAAGTTCGTGGCTTATGCTCATGAATGTGGAGTCGATGGTGTACTTCTGGTGGATCTGCCACCTGAAGAAGCAGATGATTTGAAAATCGTATTGCAAAAATACGAGATGGATCAAATCTTCCTGCTGGCGCCAACTTCAACCGATGCCCGTATTCAGCACGTGGTAAAACAGGCCAGCGGCTTTATTTACTATGTGTCACTAAAAGGGGTGACCGGTGCAGCAACTTTAGATGTATCTGAAGCTGCAGCCCGCATTCAGAAAATTAAGACCGAGACAGATGTTCCTGTTGGCGTTGGTTTTGGTATCAGTGATGCTGCATCTGCGAAAGCGATGGGTGTTGCTGCCGATGCAGTAATTGTAGGAAGTGCGTTCGTGAAGCAGTTTGCAACGCTCGCGCCAGAACAAGCCGTTGTCAAAACGGTGAATAAAGTCAAGGAGCTTCGAGCAGCGCTCGATGAGTTAGTATGAGTCAACCAGTCAAATCAGGCAAAATTCTGAGCCCATCGACCCCATGGACGGAACGTACAGTTCCAGGTATTGATGTTCCTGATGAGCAAACCGCGCTTAAGGCGACGTTTACTGAGCCAACGATTGAGTGTCCAGAATGTCATGCTTTAGTGACACGTACCGCGATGTCATTTAATGCCTATGTTTGTCCACAATGTGATGAACATCTGAGAATGAAGGCACGTGACCGTCTGAACTGGTTCTTTGACCAGGTACAGACAGAAATGGGTCAGGAATTTAAGGCAAAAGATCCATTAAAATTTGTCGACAGCAAAGCCTATCCAGACCGCATGTCGGAAGCGCAGAAAAAAACTGGTGAAACTGAAGCCTTAGTTGTGATGCAAGGTCAGCTGAAAGGCGTAGCAATGATTGCAACTGCTTTTGAATTTGATTTCATGGGCGGTTCAATGGGTACTGTGGTGGGTGACCGTTTTGTGCAAGCCGCTGAACGTGCGATTGAACTGCAACAGCCATTGATCTGTTTTGCCGCTTCAGGTGGAGCACGTATGCAGGAAGGCATGTTGTCTTTGATGCAGATGGCTCGTACATCAGCTGCAATCCAGCGTCTGAAAGAAGCAGGTCTGCCATACGTAGTCGTGCTTACCCATCCGGTTTATGGTGGTGTAACTGCATCTCTGGCTATGTTAGGTGATGTGCATATTGCTGAACCGAAAGCAATGATCGGTTTTGCAGGTAAACGTGTCATCGAACAAACAGTACGTGAAAAGCTGGAAGAACCTTTCCAACGTGCAGAATATTTGCTTGATCATGGTGTGATCGACCAAATTGTTCACCGTCATGCATTACGTGATACAGTCTATCGTATTGTCACGAAATTGATGAATTTGCCTTGAACACAGCAGCACCTTTAGCAACAGATTCTTTAGATACATGGCTCGATTATTGGAGCCATGTTCACGTTACGGGTATTGATTTAGGTCTGGAACGGGTCATTCCAGTCGCTGAAAAGCTGGGCGTTACACAGCCTGAAGCCAAAGTGCTGACCGTTGCTGGAACCAATGGTAAAGGTTCGACCACGACCACCCTGGCCGCCATTCTAAATGCACAAGGTTTGAAGGTGGGTCTGTATCAATCCCCGCATGTGTATCGCTTTAATGAGCGCGTCAAACTATGCGGTATTGAAGTTGAAGATCAGTTGCTGGTAGATGCTTTTGTTGAAGTTGATCAGGCTCGCCGCGAATGTGGTTTGAGCCTGTCTTTCTTTGAAGCAACCACACTCGCTGCCTCTGTTATTTTTAAAAATGAAGCGTGTGATGTATGGGTGCTGGAAGTAGGGTTGGGCGGTCGTCTGGACGTGGTTAATGTCGTCAATCCAGACGTTGCAGTGATTACCAATATTGGTCTGGATCATACCGACTGGCTCGGTGATACCATTGAAAAAATTGCCTTTGAAAAAGCCGGCATTATCCGCCCAAATATTCCGGTGGTTTTTGGCGGACAGCAGGACATTCCTCAAGCGATTTTAGATAAGGCTGCCGAATGTACAGCGCCGTTATATGCCATCAATCGTGATTATTTTTATGAAGCCTTTGAAGATGGTGCATCCTGGGGCTTTGCATCTTCCGGGACCACACTGAAACTTCCGACAGGTTCATTGGCACTGGATAATATCTCGACAGCTGTTGCAGCAATTCTGGTGAGTGGTCTGGAAGTCAGTCAGGAAGCCATTGCACAAGGAATTCAGACGGCAAAATTGCCAGGTCGTTTTGAGATTCGTGAAATTACAAATAAAACTGTGATATTTGATGCCGGGCATAATCCGCATGGGGTCGAATTCCTGTTAAAACAGTTAAGTCACTATTTAAATCATCATTCGCAGATTTCGGAAGTAGTCTGTGTCTTTTCGATGTTAGGTGATAAAGATATAAATTCTGTAGTCGGGTTATTGAAAGACAGTATCCGATTATGGAAAATTGCACCGTTAAATGTTCCACGTGCAGCAGAGCTGTCAGTATTGACTGATGCTTTAGCCGGGCAAGCGGTGGAAACCTATAACAATGTTAAATTAGCTTTTCAATCAGCGCTGGATGAAACGAATAATAATCAGCTGATCTTGGTGTGTGGTTCATTTCATACGTTAGAAGCGGTATGGGAGTATTTGGAAGAATGTCAATGAATAACAAACAACGCTGGATGGGAGGCGTTGTTTTATTAGGTGGTGGTGTTTTATTGGCAGCATTACTCCTGAAAGGCAAAGCAGAAATTGATCATCATAGTGTGAATGTGCCGGAACAGCCGGCTCAGGTGGAAAGTCGGGATGTAGGTGGTCCGAGTTCATTGACGGTAGATGTTGAAACTGAAAAACGTCTTCTGGAGCAGCAGCGCCGTGACCGTGAAAAGGCCGTGGCTGAGCAGGAAGCACGTGCAGCAGAATTCCTGGCGATGCAACAGCAGGCTGAAGCGGATGCAGCACGTAAGGCGGCTGAAGAATATGCTGCCCTAAATGCACACCGTATGGGCCAGCAAAGCTCAGACAATATTCCACCAGAACTGGTGGAAGATGAACAGGCCAAACAGAAACGTTTAGCCGAAGACAAAGCAGCCGCGCAAAAAAAGCTTGAGCAGCAAAATTTAACCCAGCAGCAAGATTCTTCTGATGCTGTGAAGAAAGAAGCTGAGCGTAAAGCTGCAGAGGAAAAGCGCAAGGCAGAAGAGCGTAAAGTGGCTGAGAAGAAAGAAGCTGAGCGCAAGGCTGCTGAAGAAAAACGTAAGACAGAAGAAAAGCGTAAAGCCGAACAGCAGAAAGCAGAAGAACAGCGTAAAGCGGCTGAGAAGAAAGAGGCTGAACAAAAAGCTGTCGAAGAGAAACGTAAGGCTGAGGAAAAACGTAAAGCTGAAGAAGCCAAGAAAAAGGCCGAAGCTGAAAAAGCACGTAAGTTGCTGGAAGGCGAAGATGACAAGCAGTGGATGGTTCAGGTGGCACTGGCTGCCAATGAAGCCAATGCTGATGCGATTGCAGCAAAACTGCGTGCCAAAGGCTATAAGGTGACCAAGAGCCCAACTTCAAAAGGAATACGGATTATGGTTGGTCCATCGAAAGACCGTGAAGCAGCTGATGCGATCCGTAAGAAAATCGCCTCTGATGCCAGTCTGAACATGAAATCAGCCTGGGTTAACGATTGGGTGCCTTTAGATAAACGTTAATTTAAGTCTGCTTTAAACAGATGGATCCGTGAGTTGCTCTCGGATCCATTTTACATTTTCAGGGGTAAATAATTTTTCAATATTGCGCCAGATACTGTGAAAACCATATCCGCCATGTTTCATTTCTGTTACCGCATCATCAATACTCCAATTCTGAAAAATAATCCGGTACATGGCTACACTGGCACCGGTACGATCAGAACCGTGATAGCAGTGTAATAATACCTTTTCATTATTTTGCCGTGCCTGCTGAATCAGCTGCATCACCTTGAGTAAATCTTCACTTTGCATAGCCCAGGTATGAATGGGTATATGTCTCAGCTTTAGATTTTCATTGTCGAGTATTTCCGAATCTTTATCACGTGAACGCAGGTTAATGACCACATCAATGTCATACTGTTTCAACAAAGGCTTCAGTTCATGGCTGGGCTGTTCACTGCGATAGAGTTCATTACTAATCTGATAGAAATTATATTGTTGATGAATTTCCTGTCCCCAATGCGCAGGACGCTGATATTCTGGTAAGGCAGGTGTAGTCATACAACCAGCTAAGGCAAAGATAGAAACAATAACAAACGAATAATAATTTTTCATGGTGCTCTGAATTGTAGTTTTAATCACTATTTTAAACAGAATAAAACTTTTCACAAAGAAAAAGCCTGTCTGAAGACAGGCTTAATAGGAAGCTCGATAACCCGGCTCATCAATAGGTTTTAATCACAACATGGAAATGAATATTTATGATTTTGACTATTTGCTTTCCATGGTGGAGAGTTGATTACAGCTTAATTTTAGTTTAATGAGCAACTCGGCTTTAGTTTACCGCTTGAAGCATGGCTTCTCGTCTTCTTGCGGAATATTCCTCAGGGCAAGGCAGCGCCTTGCTGATCCTCACTCAGGCTGGGGCGTTAAACGCAGGTAAGGAGTTACTGCCTTATAACCTTTAGGGAAGCGCTGTTTGATTTCTTCCTCGTCTTTCAATGAAGGAACAATCACTACATCATCGCCCTGTTGCCAGTTTGCAGGTGTTGCCACTTTATGGTTATCAGTCAACTGAAGTGAATCAACTACACGTAGAATTTCGTGGAAGTTACGACCAGTCGATGCGGGGTAAGTGATGATCAGACGCACTTTCTTGTTCGGATCAATGATCACCAGAGAACGTACGGTCAGTGTTTCACTGGCATTCGGATGAATGAAATCATATAGAGTAGATACCTTACGGTCCTGATCTGCAATGATCGGAAAATTCACGCTGGTATTTTGAGTTTCATTAATGTCTTTGATCCAGCCATGATGTGAATCCACATCATCTACGGATAAGGCGATAGCTTTTACACCACGCTTTTCAAATTCATCTTTAAGCTTTGCGGTAAAGCCAAGTTCAGTGGTACATACTGGCGTATAATCCGCTGGATGCGAGAACAGAATGCCCCAGCTATCACCTAAAAAGTCATAGAAATTAATTAGACCTTCGCTTGATTGTTGTTCAAAGTTTGGTGCGGTATCGCCTAAACGTAAAGTCATGATATGTGCCTCAAAATTCTGTTATTGGTTGGGATCAAACTAATATGAACCAGTTTTTTTATAATTAAAAATAGCGTTTTTAGCTTTTCTTATGAACAAAAGTGCATAAAGATAAAATCCTTCTATCTGCTTTTGAATCAAACAGCCATGCATTTTACTATATTGCGTGTTCAAAATTTGCTACATTACGTTGCCTTAGATCTCCGGGCTGGAAGCTGGAATAAGGTTTTTTTATTAAAACCCTTGTAGTTCAAATTTCTAGCACCATAATAAACGACTAAGAACATATTCATTTGACAAGCAAGATTTAGAGAGTCTATTCATGTTGGCAAGTCTGATCGGAGGAATCTTCGGTACCAAAAATGAGCGCGAACTCAAACGCATGCGTAAAATCGTAGACAAGATTAATGCGCTCGAGCCGACGATATCAGCCCTAAGCGATGCAGACTTATCTGCAAAAACTGAAGAATTCAAACAACGATATAATAACGGCGAAAGTCTAGATAAATTACTCCCTGAAGCGTTTGCGGTCTGCCGTGAAGCAGGTAAACGTATTATGGGAATGCGTCATTACGACGTACAGCTGATCGGTGGTATTACCCTGCATGAAGGCAAAATTGCCGAGATGCGTACTGGTGAAGGTAAAACCCTGATGGGTACCTTGGCCTGTTATCTGAATGCTTTAAGTGGTCAGGGCGTACATGTCATTACTGTGAACGATTACCTGGCACAGCGTGATGCTGAGTTAAACCGTCCATTATTCGAATTCTTGGGTTTGAGCATTGGTATCATTTACTCCATGCAAAACCCGGCAGAAAAAGCTGAAGCTTATAAAGCCGATATCACGTACGGTACCAATAACGAATTCGGTTTTGACTATCTGCGTGACAACATGGTGTTCTCGCTGGCAGAGAAAAAGCAGCGTGGTCTGACTTATGCGATTATCGATGAGGTCGATTCGATCCTGATCGATGAAGCACGTACACCATTGATCATTTCTGGTCAAAGTGAAGACTCTTCTCAGCTTTATTCTGCAATCAATAGTATTCCACCAAAATTACATCCGCAAAAAGAAGAGAAAGTGCCGGATGGCGGTCATTTCTGGATTGATGAAAAACAGCGTTCTGTAGAAATCACCGAAACCGGTTTTGAATTTGTTGAAAATGAACTGATTTCTATGGGTTTGCTAGCTGAAGGCGAGAGTCTGTATTCAGCGTCTAATCTGAATCTTGTGCATCACGTAACTGCGGCAATTCGTGCGCATTACCTGTATCAACGCAATGTGCATTACATCATCCATGAAGGTGAAGTCATCATTGTGGATGAGAACACGGGTCGTACCATGCCGGGTCGTCGCTGGTCTGAAGGTCTGCATCAAGCGGTAGAAGCGAAAGAGGGTCTGGAAATCCAGCCTGAAAACCAGACACTTGCAACCACAACTTTCCAGAACTATTTCCGCCTTTATAAAAAACTGTCTGGTATGACCGGTACAGCGGATACTGAGGCTGCGGAAATGAAAGAAATTTATGGTCTGGATGTGGTGCTGATTCCAACCCACCGTCCAATGATCCGTAATGACCAGAATGACTTGATCTACCTGAATCGTGAAGGTAAATACAACGCGATTATTCAGGAGATTCAACGTGTTCATGAAGCTGGTGTAGCACCGATTCTAATTGGTACTGCGACTATCGAAGCTTCTGAAATTCTTTCTGATAAATTACAAGAAGCGGGTATTCAGCACGAAGTTCTGAATGCGAAACAGCACGAACGTGAAGCAGATATTATTGCCCAAGCTGGTGCACCACGTGCAGTAACGATTGCGACAAACATGGCAGGTCGTGGTACCGATATTTTGCTGGGCGGTAACTGGAAAGCCAAACTCGCTAAAATTGAAAATCCAACAGCTGAAGATGAAGCTCGCTTGAAAGCTGAATGGGAAGAGAATCATGAAGCCGTATTGGCATCAGGTGGCTTGCATATTATTGGTTCTGAGCGTCACGAATCGCGTCGTATCGATAACCAGTTGCGTGGTCGTGCTGGTCGTCAAGGCGACCCGGGTGTATCCCGTTTCTATCTGTCACTTGAAGATGACTTGATGCGTATCTTCGCAGGTGACCGTATCATTGCCATGATGCGTGCCATGGGTCTGCAAGAAGATGAAGCGATTGAGCACAAGATGGTATCGCGCTCAATTGAAAATGCGCAGCGTAAAGTTGAAGCGCGTAACTTTGATATTCGTAAAAACCTGTTAAAATACGATGACGTAAATAACGAACAGCGTAAGATCATTTATTCTCAACGTGATGACATTTTGGCTGAAAGCTCTTTACAAGATTACATCGAAGAAATGATCCGCGATGTTATGAAGGGCATGATTGCGAACTATGTTCCGCCAGAATCTATTCATGACCAGTGGGATATTGAAGGTCTAGAACAGGCATTGAAAGAAGACCTGAACTTCGAATTACCAGTAGGTCAATGGTTAGAACAGGACCGTCGTCTGGATGAAGAAGGTCTGGTTGAACGTATTACCGATGAAGTGATTAATCGCTACCGCGAACGTCGTGAACAGATGGGTGCTGAATCGGCAGCGACTTTGGAACGTCACTTCCTGTTGAATTCTCTGGATCGTCATTGGAAAGAGCATCTGGCTGCGATGGATTACCTGCGTCAAGGTATTCATCTACGTGGTTATGCACAGAAAAATCCGGAACAGGAATACAAGAAAGAAGCGTACAACCTGTTTGTGAATATGCTGGGTGTGATCAAATCTGATGTAGTGATGGACCTGTCCCGTATCCATGTACCAACTGCTGAAGAACTGGCTGAGATGGAAGCACAGCAACAGGCTCAGGCTGAAGCAATGCGTATCCAGTTGTCTCATCAGGAATTTGACAGTCTGCTGGAGGGTGGGGAAGAAGATCATACCCTGCAAAATGCCAATACAACTTCAGTTGCACCAGTATTTGAAGCGCCTGCAAGCCGTAATGCACCGTGCCCATGTGGTTCAGGTCTGAAATACAAACAGTGTCACGGTAAAATTTAAGTGATAAAAAAAATCAGAGCTCTAGGGCTCTGATTTTTTTTATGTGAAAAAGTTTTTCAAAAGCACATTTTGAATTGCAGTCCATAACATTAAGTGTTATTTAGTTGCTCATTGGACATCAAATTGCGGACAGACAATGAAAAAAGTATTAAAATCGTTGATGATTGCTGCTTTGGCAATCCCTACATTGAGTTTTGCAGCTTCAGAAACCACAACTGTAGATAAAGTCAAACAAGCCATTGGCCCAACGACTGCACCTGTTCAGGTAGATGCAAGCGGTCAGGTGACTGTGGAAAGCCCTCGTACAGGTATTCGTTATACCTTTGCCAATCCGAACCGTCCGATCGTACTACAAACTGCTGCAATTACTGCGGCCAATGCAGCCAATGCTGATCGTATTGTGGCCTCTAATCCGGCATTGTCCGCGACTAGTCAGCAACAGGCGAAACAAGCATTGCTAAATGAAGCTGCCCAGCTGGCAAAAAACTAAGTTTTGCTGAGCTTAATAAAACCAGTCACTATGACTGGTTTTTTATTGTGAAAAACCATAAGAAAAGTGAGCGTCTATCGGGCTTTGGCTCGATTTTTTGTCTCAGATCAACTAAGCTGTATTTTTCTAAAACTTCAATATTGGACATTTTAAAATGGCAGTTGGTGACGTATCTATGCCACAGATGCATGTGGTAAAAGGGGTGAAAATTGGTTCAGCAGAAGCGTATGTGCGCTATCAGAACCGACGTGACCTGGTGATATTTGAACTGGCTGAAGGCTCCAATGTTGCAGGGGTATTTACCCAAAATGCTTTTTGTGCAGCACCGGTTCATGTGTCTAAGGCACATTTGACAGTAGGCAATCCACGTTATTTAGTGATTAATACGGGTAATGCAAATGCTGGTACAGGCCCAACCGGTATGGCAAATGCAGAAGCAACTTGTGCAAAGCTTGCTGAGCTTGCTGGTGTAAAACCAGAGCAAGTGCTTCCATTCTCAACAGGTGTGATTGGTGAGCAACTACCAATGGAGCGCCTATTGAGCGGCTTACAGCCAGCACTAGACTCATTGCGTGATGATGCATGGGGAGATGCAGCGACTGGGATCATGACCACAGACACCACACCAAAAGGTGCTTCTGAACAGTTTGAAATGGATGGCATCACCTATACCATGACTGGTATTTCTAAAGGTGCGGGCATGATTCGTCCGAATATGGCGACCATGTTAGGGTATGTAGCCACCGATGCACCGATTAGCCGTGAACTGGTTCAACAGTTGCTATCTACAACAGTGAACGTGTCATTCAACCGTATTACCATTGATGGCGATACTTCAACCAATGACTCTTGTATTTTTATTGCGACTGGACAGGCGGGCGGTGCTGAAATTAGCTCTACTGAAGATCCACGTTATGCAGTAGTTCTTGAAGTACTTGCACGTACCATGAAACGTTTGGCTCAATTGATCGTACGTGATGGTGAAGGTGCGACTAAATTCATTACTGTGGCAGTTGAAGGTGGGGCGAATACACAAGAATGTTGTGATATTGCCTATAGTATTGCCCATTCTCCGCTGGTGAAAACAGCGATCTTTGCTTCTGATCCAAACTGGGGGCGTATCTTGGCTGCGATTGGGTATGCTGGTGTGGCAAACTTAGACGTTGCAAAAATTCAGGTTTGGTTAGATGATGTACAAATCTGTAAAGATGGTGGTGCAGCGGCAGATTATACGGAAGAAGCTGGTGCGCGAGTGATGTCTCAGGCAGAAATGACCATTCGTGTTGACCTTGGCCGAGGGACAGCGAAAGATACGGTTTATACCTGTGACTTGTCTTATGACTATGTCCGAATCAATGCGGACTATCGTTCATAATGCTGACTTAATTCAAAAGCCTCCGTCTGGAGGCTTTTTTATACTTTTAAAATTTTTATTGAATGGTCAAAAAAGCATATTGCCAAAACTGACCGGTATGTGATGTAGGGTGGATGTCTGGCGTAAGGCAGGCATATAGGAAAAGAGAAGATGTTGTTATGAATGATGCAACCAAACTGATAGCCAATGAAGCCAAATCAATTGTGCAGGCACATTTAGACCGCCTGGGTGAGATGAAAGAGCATCAGTTGAGTGAACAGGCCAAGCAGGAAAAGTTTGCACAGATCCAGGCAGAGCTTAAAAAGCGTGATGCTGTACTGGTCGCACATTATTACTGTGATCCTGAGGTTCAGGAACTGGCAGAACTCACCGGTGGTTGTGTGTCTGATTCATTGGAAATGGCTCGTTTTGGTCGCGATCATCCAGCGTCTACTTTGGTCGTCGCTGGTGTGAAATTTATGGGAGAAACGTCAAAAATTTTATCACCGAATAAAACTGTACTTATGCCAACATTAGAAGCGACCTGTTCACTGGATCTCGGCTGTCCTGTCGATGAATTTACCAAGTTTTGCGATGCTCATCCTGATCATACTGTAGTGGTTTACGCCAATACTTCGGCAGCTGTAAAAGCACGTGCGGACTGGGTGGTGACGTCAAGCTGTGCAGTAGAAATTATCGAGCATTTAGATAGCTTAGGTGAAAAAATCATTTGGGCGCCAGATCAGCATCTTGGTCGCTATATTCAAAAGAAAACCGGTGCCGATATGTTGCTATGGGATGGTGCGTGCATTGTGCATGAAGAATTCCGGTCACGTGGCATTGCCAATATGAAAGCGCTGTATCCAGATGCTGCGGTACTGGTACATCCTGAATCTCCTATGTCTGTAGTTGAAATTGCAGATGCAGTTGGAAGTACCTCGCAACTGATTAAAGCTGCTCAGACTTTGCCTAATGAGCGACTGATTGTGGCAACAGATCGCGGTATTTTCTACAAAATGCAGCAGGCTGTACCGAACAAGATCCTGATTGAAGCACCAACTGCTGGCGAGGGAGCTACCTGCCGCTCATGTGCGCATTGTCCTTGGATGGCGATGAATGAACTTGATGGTATTCTGCATGTGTTGCAACATGGCGATCAGGAAATTCATGTCGATCCTGCTTTGGCAGAACGGGCAAAATTACCACTTGACCGGATGTTGGACTTTAGTGCAGGTCTAAAACGTTAGAATTTGTATAAAAAATGTCTGAAATGCTTGATAAATATACGCTTGAAGCGATTTTTTGATTTTTTTTAAATATAGGTGTTGACGTCTTTGGGCGTCGCGCCTAGAATGCACACCGTACCAAGCGATTAGCTTGATACGAAAGCTGAGATGAATCGGAGCATAGCACAGCCTGGTAGTGCACCTGGTTTGGGACCAGGGGGTCGTAGGTTCGAATCCTACTGCTCCGACCAATTCTTCAAGGCGGATGATAAGTATCATCGGTAAAGCGCTTGTAGCTCAGTTGGATAGAGCATCCGCCTTCTAAGCGGATGGTCACAGGTTCGAATCCTGTCAGGCGCGCCATTTGGTTGCCTGGTATTTTAGAATCAAAATGATGGTGGATGTAGCTCAGTTGGTAGAGCCCTGGATTGTGATTCCAGTTGTCGCGGGTTCGAATCCCGTCATTCACCCCAACTTTTAAAGTTGAAATCGGAGCATAGCACAGCCTGGTAGTGCACCTGGTTTGGGACCAGGGGGTCGTAGGTTCGAATCCTACTGCTCCGACCATCTCCTTAAAGATGGTCGAGATAAAAGATACCGCGTTAAGCGGTTTTTTTATACCTGAAATTTAATAATCTAAATAAAATTAGAATGAGTTTTTAAATTACTTCTCAATTAGATTAATTGTTTCTTTAAATATTCTGCTTTGTATATTGTCTGACTTTATTGAGATAACTTTGCTTCGGTCTGATGTGATCACTGATCCAGATTGCTGGCCCTATAACATAACCATAAATAATAACGATGCTGAAACCATCATTGCGATACTACTTATTGAAAATAACAAGCTTGAAGTAATTATCTATATTTCGCTAAAAGATATTTATTGGAGTTTTTCTTGAGGATATGTTTTAAAAGTATGAAAAATTATTTTTTGAAATGATAAGAGTGAGTGGCTGGTAAAAGATAAAGATAAAGATAAAGATAAAAGATCTCTTTCATAAATCAAAAAACGATCTTCTTTTTGGTTAATATTTGCACTCCGGATTTCTTGGCATTCGTGCATAATCTGCGGATGAAATACATCGATTCAAACAAGCT
>NZ_DEZM01000178.1:0-5413 GCF_002364825.1 Acinetobacter sp. UBA3132
AGGGCTAGATGGGCAAATGTTCCCATACAACGCATTGGCAGCCGGTCATAGCACTCCTATGGAAGGAACAGCCGAATTTAACCAGCGTTTTAATAAGGGACTATTCTTAAAGAAATGTGGTGAAGGAAAATATCAAGAGCACTATATTCAATCACCGGTAATCAGCCTGCAACCAATGCTTTAGATATAAGTGATGTGGTCATCGAAGCCTTAAATAGATTATCTGCCTATAAAGAAGGTGCCAATGATGGCATCGTATCGATGTGTATTGCAAAATTTGGTAAAACTATCCGTGATGATTATCCATGGAATCATTTAGATGAAATTAACCTGATGTTTGGCATCAAAGGGACTTTTGCGCCGGATCCTGTCAATGTCTACCGCCAACATGCCAATCGTTTAAAACTGCAAGGTTTATAAACCTAAAATTCAGACATAAAAAATGCGCCGAAAGGCGCATTTTTTTGCTTGGAAGCAAGGCTAAAATTAACCTTGTTTACGAGCTGGCAACTTTTCACGAATACGTGCAGCTTTACCAGAAAGTTCACGTAAGTAGTAAAGTTTAGCACGACGAACATCACCACGACGTTTCACTTCAATCTTAGCAACGATTGGAGAGTGAGTTTGGAATACACGCTCAACGCCAACACCGCTAGAAATTTTACGTACTGTGAACGCAGAGTTCAGACCACGGTTTTTCTTAGCGATTACAACGCCTTCAAACGCCTGTAGACGTTCACGGTCGCCTTCTTTTACTTTTACTTGGACAACTACTGTGTCACCTGGTGCAAAAGCTGGGATGTCTTGTTTAAGCTGAGCATTTTCAACAGCTTGAACTAAAGGATGCTTACCGCTCATGGGGTATCTCCAATATTGTGGGTCAGAAGAGGTCTGATATCCACTGGGGCTAGAGGCTAAAGCGCATAGACCCGATTGACTTTCCCTTTATGCTTGACCGCTTCAATGCATAAAGAGTCTATTTAAGTGTGGCAAAAAAGCGAAGCTTCTTGCCTTTTGCGCTCGGAGAATAAATTAAGATCTATTTCCTTGCAAATCTTTTAGCCATTTTTTTTGTTGCTTTGTCAGTTCGACTTGTTCGACCAATTCAGGTCGACGTTCAAGCGTACGCTGATAACGCTGCAAAAAACGCCATTTTTCAATATTGGCATGATGTCCCGATTTTAAAACGTCTGGCACATCCATACCCTCAAAATGGTCTGGCTTGGTATATTGTGGGCAATCTAAAAGACCATCCACAAATGAGTCTTGCACATGGGATTGTTCATCCGACATCGCACCCGGAAGTCTCCGGATAATACTGTCCAATAAAACCATCGCAGGGAGTTCACCACCCGACAACACGTAATCTCCAATCGACCATTCCTGATCAACATATTTCCGGATCAAACGCTCATCAACACCTTCATAACGTCCGCACAATACGATCAGTCCGTCATATTTAACGAAATCCTGTACAGCAGGTTCATTTAAGGTTTTCCCTTGTGGTGACATATATACCACAGGAACATGAACTGCACCCGCTTGCACTGCAAGCTCTTTGGCACGATGAATTGCTTTCGCTAATGGCTCAGCCATCATCACCATACCGGGACCACCACCAAATGGACGTTCATCCACCCGTTTGTAATTCCCTTCAGCAAATTCGCGTGGATTGATGCAATGAATTTGCATCAAATCACGTTTTGCTGCGCGCCCGCTAATACCGTAGGCTGTAATCGCTTCAAACATTTCAGGAAAAAGCGTAATGACTGCAAAGAACACCGCAGACTCCTCATTTTCCTGCTGCGTTAATCCTGTTAAAGATTAATAATCTACGCCCCAATTTACGTAGATACGACCAGCTTCGAGATCAACGCGTTGTACCACATCTTTATGCCATGGGATCATTCGCTCTTCGTCATCAATGCTATCAGCAGTTGCGCGAACCACCATCACATCATTGGCGCCTGTTTCAAACATTTCGTGGATTTGACCAAGATTGATTTCCTGTTCGTCATTATCCAGACCTAATACGATTAAGCCTTTCAAATCTGACCAGTAATACTCGTCCACGCCTGCTTGAGGCAGTTGCGATTTTGAAATCCAGACATTTGCGCCAACCAATTCGTCCGCCCCAGTGCGGTCAACCACACCTTTCAGCGAAACAACCAAGCCTTTGCCATGCGGTTTCCAACGTTTTACATCGACAATTTGCCAACCTGCTTTGGTCTCAATGTACCAAGGCAGATAGTCAAATATATTGCTCATAGGTTCTGTATTAGAATAGACCCAGAGCCACCCATTCAATCCATATGCTGAACGTAGCTGTCCAATCTGAATACGATCTTCGGGAACATTCTGTGTTGGTATCATGGGCTAGCTACTACCGTATTAAACAGCAGCTGCAGCTTTTTTAGCTTGAGCAGCTAAAGAAGCAACACGATCAGAAGGCTGCGCGCCTTGAGATACCCAGTGAGCAAAACGGTCAGCATCTAAACGAAGTTTTTCTGCTTTACCTTGAGCTGTAGGGTTGAAGAAACCGATACGTTCGATGAAACGACCGTCACGTGCATTACGGCTATCAGTCACAATGATTTGATAGAACGGACGTTTTTTAGCACCACCGCGTGCAAGACGAATAACAACCATGATAGAACCTTATAGTTTTTACGGATTATCCTTGTACCGACCATCGATACAGCTCAAACCCCTTTCATAGAGGGCAATATTTTACGCGAAGTTTGCCCTGAATGAAAGATCAAAAGTTGGTTGGCTACAATTTTGGGTTTAGAGAGGATTTAATCCCAATTCGTAGTAGCAGTAGCAGTACAACTTAAACCTTTAGTCCAGCATTTATTCCCTTGATGATCCAAGACAATATTGCCATTTCCTGCTTGTGTTCCATATGGTGTCGCAGTCAAGACCCAAGAGTCAGCTGTTACATTTGAAAGGACAAATTGATAATTTTTTTTTGTAGAACTAGGATAGTCAGCTGAAACATTTAAATCTGACAAGATCAAAGGCTGACCATTTTTTTTAATATATGTTGAATTAATTACTTTATATCTTTGCATTAACGACGCAATACGTGTCATCTCTGCTTGAGCATCAACTCGATTAGACTTAATGACGTATTGTGTATAACTTGGATATGCAATAGCTGCCAATATCCCAACAATGGCAACTACAATCATAAGTTCAATTAATGTAAATCCATGCTGTTTTACCATGGTTGGCTTCCTGCTTTTGTAGATTCATTCCAAGGTTCACATTTAAAGTTGACATCTGCTTCAATAGTTGACTTACACTTTAAACCATTACTTCCCATTAAAAAGTAATGGTTTTTAGGATTAATATCGGGTGTTACTTTGATGTACCACCCTCTTCCCTGTACATCAGAATTTAGCCCCTTTGTATTATCATCTAAATCGTAAATATTCAGATAATAGCCGCTAGGCAGATCTACATTTGTGGCTGTGAAATTTCTGTAATTAAAATTTCTTGCCCGATAACGTTCTAACTGTTCAGCAACTTTTAAAATTTCTTGCTGAGCTTTAACTTCTTTATTCTTTCTAACCGTTTCTTGATAATTAGGTATTGCGATTGCAGCAATGATCGCAAGGATCACGACTACAATCATAAGCTCAATTAAGGTGAAACCTCTGCCATACCGCATTCAAATTTCTCCTTAACGCTCATACCAACGCTGTGAAATAAATTTCGTCTTACCTTGATAAGTTTTCAGTGTTTCTGTAGTCGGTAAGTTAAGAACTAAACCTCGTTTAGTGTCAACACCACCAAAGCTAATACCAATATTACCCTTTCCTAAAAATACATTGTTTGGTCTATTTACAACTTCAGTGCTATTACCTTTTTTAACAGTACATTGTCCAAAAGGAAGACAGAATTGAGCAACATTACTTGCCCCTCTTACTCCTCCAGAACAACCTACGGTATCAATATCAATATTGGCATCAAAAACGCTGACATATAAATCATTATCGATAGCCACATGATCATTTAATATTCTCTTATTGCTTCCAGGATTATAGAACCATCCTCCTTTTGAAAGCGGGACCAAGGTATTTCCATTCTGATTAGCTACCAATTCATTGCCTGATAAACCAGTTGGTTTTATATCTTTTGTATATAATTCCGTATTTTTTAGAATTGATAGATTACGTCTAGCTACATCTTTATCATATATTACATAAACTGCTTCTTTTTCATTGTCTTGAGCTGACATTGGATAACTTAAGTTTCCAGAACCCAGAGTAACTACACCAAATGTAGTGTTTCCTGAATTATGAATCGTGAAAGTGGGTGTTGTATAAAATCTTGGAGCATTACTTCCAGACATATCAAGGAGTCGAACTATACGCTGAGCAACATTCCCTCCTGTAGCTCCATTTAACCCAGCATTTTTATTCCCATTTAAATCCACTCTCCATAATTGCCCCCCTAAATCACCGAAATATAAATGGTCTGCAATCCCATCTGCATTTCTATCAACAGCCTTAATTCCACTAACTACACTTCGTTTTAGGTTAGCATCATAATATTTATTAGTAGCTGTATTGCTTGATCCTACATTTGCACTTGCCCACCAAAGAAGAGAACCATCATCAGCATCAAACATATAGATTCCGGCACCTTCATCAATACCTGATGGATTGTAATCTACACTAGACTCATAACGTGTATCATACCCCCCTCCAACGAGCATTACCAATTTACGTTTACCTTGCCAATTTACCCATGTAATAGTTGGTTTTGACCAGCTTTGCCCCATACAGCCTAAAGGATTGCTACTACTACAAGTTCCAGACGGTGCTATTTTAAACTTTAGCTTTGGAGTACCTGAACTTGAGGTAACATCAGATAGGTCTAAAGAATAATAACTTTTCCCCCCCATTCGTAGACCACCATATAACCATTGCTTACCACCATTTACTGTTACTGTAGGATTGGCATTTGCAGCACTTGTAGATTTAGTTACATATTCTGTATGAGCTGTCCATTGCCCATCAATACCATATTTCAAGTCAGAAACCTGATTATCCTGAGATAAAAATGCTTTAGGTTGATTATCAATCATCTCCGAAGGAACAAAAGCAAAAACTTCCTTTCCAGCATCACTGTCTGTTGCATTCTTGCCAGCGCGAACTATATGAAGAATACCTTGGGTACTACCATATACAATTAGATCATCACGGTTTGTAAATGTTAAAATATCATTTTCATAAGTAGTTGTACCTTGTTGCGTCAATAAAATTGGCTTTGAATGCATAACCGCACCCATTAACCAATCTCTTTTCGGCGCCTGATTTAGTACTTGCTGTAATTCAGTTTGGTAAACTTCTTCTTTAGGGTATAAATCAATGTTATAAGCTAAATCCTTACCGATTGGGTA
>NZ_DEZM01000178.1:5451-16499 GCF_002364825.1 Acinetobacter sp. UBA3132
GATTGGGTATCCAAATAAAGACAAAAGATAGGCTCGTTTAGGATCTTCTTTAAATTTATTATTACTTGTTGTAAGAAAATCATCTCTCCCAATTTGCTTTAATGTACCTGAGGCCATTGAACCAATTTTATTCTGAGTAGGATCAATTGTATCTTGTATTATTGTACGGTCGGTAAAAATTCTTCTTTCTTTTGGAGATCGTACAGCATCATATCCTAAAAACATTTTACTTAAAGCACCGCCAACTTTCACATTAAATGATTTTTTCTCACCATTTATTTCTTTTGTAATTAATTTCAAGATACTTGGATCAGCCCAATAATCATTAATATCGTCTTTAATCAGTCCTTGTGAATTTGTAATAGTATTATTGTCTTTATCATATAAAACTTGATCAATTACTTTATATTTTTTCAGATTCCCTAACCAAGTTGACACCCCAGCAGCACCCAGTGCATCTGGTTTAGGGTCGAATTGAGGGAAATATCCCCAAGGCTGGATATTTTGAGTGTCTAGCGCATCTACTGGAATAGTGACTGATCCAGTAGTGACTGGTGGGATATACTTATCAAGGTCTTTCAAAAAAGAAATAACGCTAGATACAACAGCACGGTCATTATTTCCTGAATAATATTTACCACCGCCCAATGCGCCCCACTCTTTAGCAGCTGCGACATCATTCGCATATTGCCCAGTAGTTTCAGATAATGTACTACCGAATCCAACCACTGCTGTAAGTATCGAAACACCTTTAGGATTATTTAATGGTTGGTTCGTATCGTTTACTGTGCCATTTTTCAGTCGCTTGGCCAATCCACCAATACATTGCCAGTTTTTCTTGGAAATATCTCCATTATAAAAGTTTCTGCCTGAAGTCAGAGTTGTATCACTACATTCAAAACTTTCATCATTTAATGCAGCTCGTGTAATTGCTTCAGCATTCGTAGAATTGGAGTACTCCGGCACCCCATCAGTTAGAAAATAAATACCTTGTGTATTACATTGCTTATTTTTATCAATTTGTGGAGGGTTATTATAAATATCAGCTGTTCTGATATCTCCAGCTGTAGACTCACTAAACCCCGTTCCAGATTTCCCTTTAGTTGTTTGCCCTAATAGATAAGCAGCGACTTCTGCATATGCAAAAGCTGTTGGAGTTCCATCACGTGCAGATAGTGCAGTAACTTCACGTAACATCTTCTTTCGATGTGTTTCATAAGCTACCCCACCATACGTTGTAGTAGTGGTATATGACCATGTAGAACTCTGTAATGTATTAGTAATAGTTGTAGTAGTTAAGCTTCTACTTTGTTTACGGGTACAGCCGGATGAATTACAAATTTGAGATCCAGACACTACCTCTGCTGAAGTCCATGAACCTGCAGTAGGCCCTATGGTTGTAGTATTGCCATTAACTACTGCTCCTTGAGTAGCAGTACTATTAGATGAAGTTGTAGTAGTTCCTGGGAAATCTGCTGGTAATTTACTGCTAGCTACCCATGAATTAGTTTTACAAGTTAAATTAGTATTCCAATCCACACACTCTTGAGCAATTGTGTTTCCCTCTTGTTTAGCTTGACCAACATTTGCCCACCCAGTTTCAGATGGATTACTGCTCGATGTATTACTTATATTTGTCCAACCTGTATTTAAATCATCTGGTCGCCAAGCTCCAGAAGGCACATAAGTTCCAATCCCAATAAAACACAAAATACCTGAACAAGTACTTGAGGCAGTTTGTGTTCTTTCTTGCTTTTGTACATCCAATTTAGTAACTGTTAGTGTACGACTGATATCCTGTTTATAGTTAATTGTCGTTTTATAAACGGGTCTATTTCCAGCTAACGGAGTTGGATCTCCCAAGGCTTTAGCCTCTAATTTAATTCTGCCCGTTTTATCATTAAATGTTGCCAAACCTACAACCAATTCATCTGGTAATGGTGTTATTCCTTGAATAGAGTCGCCTTGCAGTAAGGTAGTCATACCGTCTTTTAAGCTTTTTAATCTATTCTCACTATAGCTATTACTACCCGGATTCATACTTCCTGAAACATCTAGCATGAACATCAAAGTCGTTTCACTTGCTTGTGGAGCTTTATAGAGTTCAATGTCACTAGCATTACTAGGTAAAGCAGAGCAAATTAAGGATGTCATAATAGCCGTATGCATGATGACAGTAACTTTTTTGTATTTAGTTTTCATTTTAAATCCCCCCAAATTTCCTTAACTTTTAGATGCATAACTAATAACAGCATAATCCATAACTTGCTGACTATATGGAACGCCTAATGCACTAAAACACTCTGCTACGGTTTGTTGACCTGGATAATCTGTTGACTTGAAATTAATACGCTTCTTAAAACAATCATTTATTTGAGTATTAAACGATGACCAACCTATGCCCGAACTACTTGCTGCACCAGGAATAATCGTAGTCACAACAATTTGAATAGGTTGTACCTGATCAAGTTGCACGGTTGAAGTATCAGTTCCTAAAGGATAAAATTTAAAAGGTATATCTGTCTGCAAACTACTTTTTTTAACAGCTACTTGAGAAATCATAACGTCACGGCTACTGCTATAATCTGAAGACGTGTACTCACAAAATCCAGCAGTACCTAAACTGGAATTATTGATTCCATTAGTATTATTAGTAGGGTAAATAATACTTGCCCTTTGTATATTAAAAACTTTATTTTGAGATTTAGGTCTAAAACAAAAAACTAATTCTTTATAAATAAAATCATCAGATTTCACCATTCCGAATAAGCCTAAAGCACTTAAATTTTTTTGAAAAGTTGCAGAGTTTTGATTATCTCTTTCTATAGCGAAGAATACAGCATCTGCTGTTTGCTTCATTAAACTCTGTGCTTGACTATTTGTGGCAACATTTAAACCTACCAAGCTTTGCTTTACAGCAAGTGTCCCTATGAGAATCATAAATATCAGTACGAACAATACAACTATTAATGTCGCACCCTTTTGGAACTGTTTCATTTACAACTCCTCCATAAGACCATAGCCATTCCTTAATGCAACTGTTTGGCTCACCACATCTCTTACATACTTTTCCGTCAAGCTACCATCTAACTCTACATTTTGATTTAGCACCCTAAATTCTGTCGGCATTACTTCATTCCCTGCGACTGAATCAAAACCACGTACTAAAGCCCCTAACTGAATAGACATGATACGTGCACGCGGAGCTGCATCTTTCACCAAACTATTGGTACTTCCCATATATTGATCAATCGTCATATAACTAAATTCATCACTATTATTTTGTTTGACCCCAAGCAGTACATGAAAATAGTCCACTCTTCGCATAACGATTTGACCATTACCCCCTAGTCCATTGATTCCCCCCGGCAGATTATCAGTGGGCACTAAGGTTTTATATCGACCAGCATCACACGCTAAAGCTAAATCTGTATCCTTTCCATCTGTTCGTAAAAAATATCGTTGTACAATAAATAAACCTTCATTAATCTCATCTTGAGTAATCGCATTTCCTTCACAATCAAATCCTTGAGGATCAAATGCTTTATATTGAATGACTAACTGATCACTCGCGACATTGACATTACTTGGCCCTACTTTAGCTCTAGTGAGCTGACTAAGTTCTACAGATGAGTTTGTTAGATATAATGGGAGATTCGCAGACTGAACTTTTTTATCTTCTTCAGCTAAAGAGGTATAGCTTTTAGAACTGGTGAGAACAATACCACTATATTGATTTCGATCATTTATTATTGCCAAATCGGCATCTAAATTTGCTAATTTAATATCTTTTATCAGATAGTTAAGACCAAAATTACCGTTATCTTGAAGTTCTGCTAGATTTTTTTGTAAATTATAATTAATACTTCCTGTTAAAAAGAGCTGAAATGCGGCAGCAATAATAATTAAACCGATAACTAAGGAAACCATTAATTCAATGAGTGTTAAACCTTTTGAGTACCTCATTAGTACGCCTCCAGAACTATGCATTTAGAGTTAGACGTCAAGCTTCCACTATTAGTACATGCATTTGTTCCACCATCTTTTGGCAATGTCTCCCCCCAAGCTACATAAACACAAAAGCGATTTAAACTCATATTGCCAGGGCAGTCATTGAGTGCAATCTTCATACCTGATGTATAGGCTCTATAAAGAATTTGATTTGCATCTTCTTGTGCAAAATCTTTGCTTGAACATTTTGTACTTCCAATACAATTGGGTGTATGACTTGAAATATAATATTTTCCCGACATTGCATTACTATATGCGTCAACAAGCTTATCAATCTCATTTTCAGTCACAGTTATTGATTTAGACAATCCTGACTTATTTGCGCGCATTCTTTCAGATAAATCTCTTGCTAAATTCATTGCTTGTATTCGCTTTGATGCATCTAAAGAAGCATCCATTGCACGTACCTGCAGTATAGAAAATCCCAGAACACCTATTGAAAGCAAAATAAGCGCTACTAACACTTCCATAAGTCCTACACCGTGTTGAGTTTTAATTTTCATTGTTAACAACTCCCAACAAATGCAGAGGTTTTGCTAGATGACACTCGACCAAAATTAGTTAAAGTAATATAATTTTGAGTACTAGCATTTGTTATTTTTATTTCTAAATTTGCAGGCAATCCACTTACATTCCCTTGAGGTAGAAATTTAATGAAAGTAAGCGGAGATCCCATCACAGCCTGAGACCATGTAGTTCCTGTACACGTACCCTCAATAAATGACAACGTTACACCTTCGGCAGGCTTCCAATAGCGATGAACAGGATCGTCAATACCATTAATACCAAAATAAACAATAACTTCTTTACGGTATAAAACTGCATCTGCTCGTGCTTGTACTAAAGCTTTCTCTAAATCTGTAGAAGTTCTTTGAATAGATCTTTTATCCATCGTATCCTGAAATTTTGGAGCAGCAATACTTGCTACAATTGCCAATACTGCAATTGTCACCATGAGCTCAATTAACGTGAATCCTTTTACTTTTTGCATCCTGCCCTCAAAGCAACAAAACCTTACCTCATTAAAAATAGTATCCAATTAGATTACAAAACCCACACAAATAGAGATGAATGGCATAAAAAAACAGATAACTGCAAAAATTAGTTATCTGTTTTTTTAAAATTATAAATCAGGTGATAAGTGCGTCACATCTTAAGCTTGAGTAACTGGAATACGTAATTCTTTCGGTAGGCTGAATGTAATATTCTCTTCTCGCCCATCCAGCTCATGTGGTGCTTGTGCGCCCCAATCTTGTAAACGCTGAATCACCTGTTTAATTAGAATCTCTGGTGCGGAAGCTCCAGCAGTTACACCAATTTGAGACTTACCTGCAAACCATTCCTGCTTTAGCTCATCGGCATTATCGACTAGATAAGCAGCTTTACCCATGCGTTCAGCGAGCTCACGTAAGCGGTTTGAATTTGAAGAATTTGGTGAACCGACAACAAGTACGACATCACAACGTTCAGCCAAGTCACGGACTGCATCCTGACGGTTTTGCGTGGCGTAGCAAATATCGTCTTTACGTGGGCCTTGAATCAGCGGAAATTTATGGCGAAGAGCATCAATCACTTTCGCCGTATCGTCAATTGATAAAGTGGTTTGCGTGACAAAAGCGACTTTTTCAGGATTGTGTACAGTTAAAGCAGCAACATCATCTTCATCTTCAACCAGATAAATTTCACCGCCATTTTTTTTGTCATATTGCCCCATGGTGCCTTCAACTTCCGGATGGCCTTCATGACCAATCAGGATCGCTTCAACCCCTTCACGAGCATATTTGGTCACTTCAATATGCACCTTGGTTACCAAGGGGCAAGTGGCATCAAAAACTTTCAGACCACGGCGTTCAGCCTCTTGCTGGACTGCTTTAGAAACACCATGTGCACTAAAAATCACAATATTATCATCAGGAACTTCATCCAGTTCATCGACAAAAATTGCACCACGTTGGCGTAAGTCATCTACAACAAATTTATTATGCACGACTTCATGACGCACATAGATCGGTGGATTGAAACATTCTAAGGCACGGTTCACGATCGCAATGGCACGATCCACACCGGCACAGAAACCACGCGGGTTGGCTAAAACAATTTCCATAGAATCCTCAATACTCACTCAATTTATGCTGCAACAATTGAAATAAATGTAAAACAATCGACGTACAACTATTTAGTTTAAAGTCGCTCTACTCTAAAATAGAGAAGATATTTTATCATATCAGGAAAAATATCATGTCGGGTCTCTTGTTTGTCGTTTCTGCTGCGTCTGGAACAGGCAAAACATCCCTCGTTAAAGCATTACTTGAACGTGTCAACAATCTTCATGTTTCTGTTTCTCATACGACACGCGGTCAACGACCTGGCGAACTCGATGGTGTGCATTACCACTTCTCTACCAAAGAAGATTTTCTCAATCTGGTCAATGAAGGTGGCTTTATTGAATATGCTGAAGTCTTTGGTAACTATTATGGTACTGCGCAAGCGACTGTAAAAGAACAACTGGCCAAAGGTCATGATGTCCTGCTCGAGATTGACTGGCAGGGTGCACAGCAGGTCCGTCGCTTATTTCCTGAATCTAAACAAATTTTCATTTTGCCGCCGAGTCAGTTTGACTTGCGTCAACGTCTATCTAACCGCGGTACAGATTCTGTTGACGTGATTGAGCATCGTTTGAGCTGTGCGGTAGAAGATATGCAGCAATATGTGAACTTTGATTATGTCATTATCAATGATGACTTCAATAAAGCGCTGCATGATCTGGAAGCCGTGATTATTGCCAACCGACTGGTACTTTATCAACAAGCGAATCGTCATGAAAAACTGATTCAGGCTTTAATTACGCCAAGCGAAGAGTGATTAAAACTTGAGTCTACAGGCAAAGCCTTTTATACTTCGCAGTCTGTTAAAATATTATTCAAACGAGAATTCTTATGGCACGCGTAACCGTTGAAGATTGTTTAGACCATGTAGACAACCGCTTTGAGCTTGTACTAGTGGCAAGCAAACGCGCGCGTCAATTGGCACGTCAAGGCATTGAACCAACTGTAGAATGGGACAATGACAAGCCAACCGTTGTTGCTCTACGTGAAATTGCAGTAGGTCATGTATCCAAAGACATCCTGAAACAACGTGACCAAGACTACCAGACTTCTAGTCTAGACCTTGCACTTTCAGCAAATAACCTGAATCTGGACGGTTTTTCTTTTCAATAAGAAACCCTTCCTATAAAAAGCCTAGTTTTCAACTAGGCTTTTTTTGTTTTGTGACTTTTATATTCTGTCTAGAACGGTTATAACATAAGGTCGAGTTATCAAGTTTATGCGGTTTTTCCGTGAATAGAAACGGAATAAATTGACAAACTTTGCGATTTGCTTTTCATTAAAAGTATTCGCGCATTTTTAGTAAAGAATTCAGTTTTAAAGGTGTTTTATGCCAGGCCCACAGGTCAGTCAAGCCAAGCAACAGCTTAATATCATCATCGACGCTTATTTGAGTGCCAGTGAAGTCGAGCGTGTGCTTGCTGCCTGTGATTATGCGGATATTGCCCATGATGGCATTACCCGTAAAAGTGGCGAACCCTATATCCTGCATCCGATCGCTGTGAGCAGCATCCTGGCGCATATGCGTTTAGATGCCGAAACCCTCATGGCAGCCTTACTCCATGATGTGATTGAAGATACGGATTTCAATAAAGACGATATTGCTGAAAAATTTGGCAAGACGGTAGCTGAACTGGTGGACGGCGTCACCAAACTAAGCCAATCCAGTGATAAGGAATATAATAAAGCCGCTTCTTTCCGGAAAATTCTTCAGGCTACCCTACAGGACCCACGTGTCATTATTGTGAAACTGGCAGACCGTTATCACAACATGACTACCTTAGATGCCTTACGCTCAGATAAACGTGCACGTATTGCCAAAGAGACTTTTGAAATTTTCGTACCGATGGCCCGGCTGGTTGGTATGAATGAGATGGCCGATAATCTGGAACATCTCTGCTACCAGAACCTGGATCTGGACATGTACAATAATGTCCAGACTGCCTTACAGCAAACCAAATCCAAACGCTGTGAATATCAGGCGATCTGGGAAAGAAAACTGAATGAATTACTCCATCAGTATAATATCCAGGGCCGAATCAAAAAGAAAAATAATAATATCGAGTTGCTACGTCACTTTGTTAAGAATGATATTAACCTGCAGGAACTCACTCATAGTCACGCCTTTGAAATTATTTTACAAAGTATTGCTGACTGTGACCGCTTTGCAGAACTCTTGGAAGATAGTTTCCAGGTGTTGAGTTTTGCCGATCATATTCGTCGCCCGTTGCCGGGTGGTAACCAGTCGCTGAGTATGCGTATCAAGGGTGAAAAGACGACACTTTCCCTAACCATTCAAACCGAACTGATGCGTAAGGCAGCACGTTTTGGTGTAGTCCTTGGTGAAAATGCACCTCAAGCCTGCCGTTCTGCGATTCAGGCTTCCATGCAGAATCTGAATGTTCTAGTGGATGGTGATTGTGCCAAGACCACTTTTAATGAATTACTGGATTACCTGCATCAGGAAAAAATCTGGGTTTATACTCCTCATGGTCAGCTACATGAATTACCTCAAGGTGCGACTGTAGTGGATTTTGCCTATTCTGCCAGTTTATTCCTGGGTAACCATGCGGTTGGCGCCAAAATTAATGGCGACACCAAACCGCTTTCTACACCTTTAAGTAGTGGTCAAGTCATTGAAGTGATCACTGATGTGTTAGCTTCACCAAATCCAGATTGGCTCAGCTTTATTAATACCCAAAAAGCCCGTCGTGCGATTCAAAACATCCTGCGTGATCAGGATATTGACGAGCAGCGTATGGTCGGTGAACAGGCTTTAAATCGTGCTTTAAAATTATTTAATCGTTCTATTCAGGATTTAACTGACGAGGACTGGGCCAATATTCTGCAATGGCGTCATATTCCGACTCAGGAACGTCTATATGAACAGATTGCAGTCGGTGATTTATTACCTCAATTGGTCGCCAATCACCTCTTTGCTCAAGATGCAGAAACTGGCTCCAACTCGACTCGTTTAATTCAGGGTACAGAAGGGGTCGATGTCAAATACGCGCACTGCTGTAATCCGGTACTGGGTGATCCGATTCAAGGTCATCTGACCCGCCGTGGTCTGATCGTGCATCGTGCACGCTGCCATAACTTGCTACATGAGCAAAATTTGCATCCAGAAAATATGATGCCATTGCAGTGGACCTCTGAGGACATTGAAGATATCAGCTTTACCGCTTATCTCTGCATTGACCTATCCATGGATGATGAACAGATTTCCGAACTGATCTATGAATGTCGTAAAGCCAAGTCTGGTGTAGAGTCGGTACGTAGTTACGAAGGTAAGACTTATGTCAACGTCGTGGTACATAACCGTAAGCAGATTGCCCAGCTGATTCGAGACTTGCGTATGCATTACGGCTTCCCGCGAATTATCCGTCTGCCCCAGCCAATAAGCATTTCAGAAACCACATCGAAGGCGAGTTAATCATTTAAAACGATAATGCTTTTGCCCATGGCAATGATCTAATATGATGTATGTTGATGATAAAAGGAGAAATTGATGTCCCGCCAAGTGATCCATACTGAAAATGCCCCCGCTGCGATCGGTACTTATTCGCAAGCGATTCTTGTTGGCAATACCTTGTATCTTTCAGGTCAAATTGGTCTAGATCCATATAGCATGGAACTGGTTGAAGGCATCGAGGCTCAGATTCGTCGTGTATTTGATAACTTGAAAGCAGTCTGTGAAGCAGCTGGCGGCTCTCTGGCAGATATTGCCAAGCTCAACATTTACCTGACTGACCTTTCTCACTTCCAGCTGGTTAACCAGATTATGGGTGAATACTTTGCTCAGCCTTATCCTGCACGTGCAGCTCTGGGTGTAGCAAGCCTACCTAAGGATGCACTGGTTGAAATGGATGGTGTAGTGATTATTAATCAATAAGTTATAAAAATCACCAAATCTCCAGCCTGCAATATTTAATTCTAAATGATAAATCGCTCTTGCACAGAAATCCGAGTAGCACTCGGATTTCCGCTCAGGTGTTATTTTTTTATCTAAATCCCCAATTATTTTGAACGCATTTTCAAATGATTTTTATTGACAAACGATAATAATTATCAATAATATTACTTATCTTATTTAATCACTGTGGTTATCTGACATGTATGTTTGTCTATGCCGTGGCATTACTGATCAAGACATTAAAGAAGCTATTGCCAATGGGGCGGAAAGCTATCGTGAAGTACGCGAAATGCTCGACTTGGGCACGTGTTGCGGTCGCTGTGCACCTGAAGCTCGTATGATCATCAGTGATGAAGTTTCCCAGATTGCGGCGCGTCTGGCAGTTGCAGCCTAAATAGTATATTGAATACCCCTATAAATATAATGATAAAAACAATGATCTCTGATCATTACTCCTCCCCGCCCTCGACTCTGGCGGGTTTTTATTGTTTTAGATTTCATTTGATACTATTTGATTGCGATTTTCATTTGCAGTTCAATAAATTACTCGCCATTGCCGAGCCATATGATTTAAGATAATCTGATATAGAAACCCATAAGTACAAATGGGTCATCAGGCTATACGGAGTGATACAATGAAAGGCAATCGTGATGTAATTAATCAGCTGAACCAGGTGTTGTATCACCACCTGACTGCAATTAACCAGTATTTTCTGCACTCACGCATGTTTAATGACTGGGGTATTGAGAAGCTCGGTTCTGCCGAATACAAAGAATCGATCGTACAGATGAAACATGCCGATAAAATTATTGAACGAATTTTATTTTTAGAAGGTCTGCCAAATCTGCAACATTTAGGCAAACTATATATTGGTCAGCATACCCAAGAAGTGTTGCAATGCGACGTACGCAAAGTCAAAGAGAATATTGAAACCATTCAGCAAGCCGTTGCTTTAGCTGAAACTCAAATGGATTATGTGACTCGTGATCTGGTTCAAGAAATCCTGGAAAAAGAA
>NZ_DEZM01000153.1:0-4879 GCF_002364825.1 Acinetobacter sp. UBA3132
TTATAGGTCTGTCTAAAGCCTTTGGTTGGGTTTACCCGACGGTCACTGGTGGTACGAGCGATTTCATAACCGAATAATAAAGACTCTTGGGTTTCTGCAGTACTGACCAGGAATGCATCCGGAATATCATCGGCATTCACAGTACCGTCCTGAGTCAATTGATCCAGACGATAACGTACGCCATAAGTATGCTGCCAGCTTCCTCGTGGATTTTTAATATAACGATCAGCACCAATTACGGCAGATTCGATCAAGAGTCCATCGCCTTGTGCAACATCATCACGTTCTTCACGCTCATAACCACCGACAATACTGATGTAATCATTGAGCGGATGTTTATACGGAATATTATAGCGGCCATCAATAGACTGACGGATTCCTGAAAGCTCCAGGTTGGCATCAAAAGAATGTCCACGTTTGTTAACGATGGCACGGCGGTACTGTCCGCGTAGACGTGTCCCGGTATCGGTTCCATAACCTAAACCGACTTCAGCGCTGTTTTTCTTATCAGCATTCAAAGTCACAATTACCGGAATCTCTTTCTCTTCACGTGCCTGGGCTTTTAAACGTTCCTGCTCATTGGCCTTGGTTTCCTGCGCAGTACGCATGGCGCGTACATCTGGGTTTTCTTCCTCACGGCTACCAGCAAACTGGCTTTCATCAACCACGTTCTGGGTAACTTCCCTGGAAGAAGCCTCGGCTTTTTTCTCCTGGGCCAAAACCCCTTCAGAGATTTTTTGCTGATCGACCAGCAATTGCAGATCAGGCGCCAGTTCAAGTTCCGCTTCGACTGGGTCCGGTTTCACCGCATCAACCAGGGTATAGTTAAAATATCGTGAGTTAGTCAGGTTATTGGCTAGTGTGTTTACCCGCCAGAAACGGTAATCGGCACCATCTTCCCAAGGCACCAGACTTTGCAAGATATCTGGATCTAGCGGGAATTCCTCATCCGGATCACTCATCCGGAAGGTCACCGGTCCAAGTTTGTAAGGATCGCCAGTTTCATAACGCAGATTTACTTCTGCCGTATTCTGTGGCTGTGCGACCTTGACATCATGCAGCCGCCAGTGCGCATCGAAGTAGCCGTTATTACTCGCTGCTTCGACAATTCGCTCCTTGGTTTTTTCATATTCACCATGATTAAACACATCACCCACTTCCTGATCTGGCAATACACTAATCACCTGGAACTGTGGTTGCTCAGCACCAGCACCGGTAAATTCCAGGTTCTGGCTTTGAATGATGACTGGCTCATTCGGAGTCACATGCACCCTAACACGTGATTCAGAAAGTTTTTCAAAACGGAATTCGGTATTATAGAAGCCAACTGCCTGAGCAGCCTGGTTAGACAGACTACGCAATTGTGGCAATGCGGATGGGAAATCGCTAAAGGATTCCTGAGTGAAACTCGATAGTTTATTTTCAATATTCTCTGCCAGGTTTTCATAGGCCTGTATACGTGCAGCCGAACTTAATCCATTGCTCGTTTGAGTACTGCTTTCACCATTATATATAACCACGTCTGCATCAATCCGCGGCACACTAGCTGTCATGATCTGGCGTGGCGGACGAATTTTATAAAAGAGTCGTTTAAAAATATTCGGTTTCTTGTCATCTGCCGGCGTAAGTTGTTGTGGAGGAATTTCCGGCAAGGTACTGCCTGTTTCATTCGCCTGCACAATGATCTGGCTGTCAGATTGGATACTTTGCATCAGCTGATCAACATTGACTGGTGCCTGATTGATTTCTACCAGTTCCTGCTGGCTGATATCGGCAACTACGGTTTCTGTCTGCTGGGTCTGGCGATAGCTTTGTGCTTCCTGCTTGGCTTGCTCAGCCACGCGGTAAATTTCATCCGCCATTGCCTGATCGATCGGTTGAACCGGTAATTCTTCTAGGTCTTCAAACTCGATCGGCTTAAATACATCCAGCTGTGCGCCTTGCTGTTCCTGCTGTTGCAGCATTTCCAGGCTGTCTATTTCATTTTCTGGCTGCAAAGCCTGTTCAATTTTCTCGGCAGCTTCTTCTTCGGAATTAGCTACCCCCTGTTGCACCGCCTGCTTAGACAGTTCATCAATCATTTCTGCCTGCGAAACTGCCACGGGCGTTTCCGTTTCTGGAGTTTGTGCCATGCCATGTTGGGCCAACATCATCAAGAAAATACTCATGCACAAGCGACTGCCTGTAGGTGCAGATATGAGTGGACTCATGCTCTGACTCAGTACCGTTTCTTTAAATTTTATTTTTGCAGGCATAGCAAACTCTAAACAAATACATTCTTTAATTGATTATTTGACCGAAAAATATAAGCTAAGAAACTTGAATCTATAGGATTTTGCCATTTCCGTGGTCAAAGGTATCTTACATGATTTTTCAAGATGTTCACGCATCACTGACATTTCTTAATAAATCTTAATGTAGCACGTCCAATATGAACAATAACGAACATTTGTTAGGCTCTCGTCGCTTTTTACCCATGTTTTTGACGCAATTCTTCGGGGCGTTAAATGATAATGTATTTAAACAGGCATTATTACTGGTCATTACGTATGGATGGATTCAGCAAAGTGCGGGCATTAGCACCTTAAATAATCTTGCTGCATTACTCTTTATTTTGCCTTATTTTATTTTTTCTGCGACTGCCGGACAAATTGCCGATAAATATGAACGTTCCCAATTGATTCGTTATTTAAAGATCCTGGAAATCGTGGTGATGATTCTCGGTACTATCGGTTTCCTGATGGGTAATCTATGGATTCTACTGTTTGCGCTGTTCTTAATGGGGACGCAATCGACTTTCTTTGGTCCGATTAAATATGCAATTTTGCCAGAAGTGCTGAAGAAAGAGGAATTGATGTCAGGTAATGCACTCTTTCAGTCTGGAACTTCCCTGGCGATCCTATTCGGTATGATTCTGGGGGGTGCGGTGATTGCAGCATCGGCTGGCAATTTACTCTGGATCAGCTTAACCGTAGTGGTTATTGCCATCCTCGGTTATTTATCAAGCCGCTTTATTTTAAAGCAAAGCATTCCTGCACCTGATATTCAAATTGACTGGAACTTTTTCCGTACCAGTTTTCAAACCCTGAAATATGCCAAAAGCCTGCCTTTGATCTTTCTGATTCTGCTTGGCAACTCCTGGTACTGGTTCTACGGCGCGACCTATTTAACCCAGATTCCACAACTGACCCTGCAGAACCTGCATGCTTCTGAAAATGTTGCAAGTTTACTGCTGACTTTCTTCTCGATCGGGATTGGCTTGGGATCTTATCTGTGCCGTAGATTAGGTGGGACTGAAGTCAACATTCGTATGGTGCCAATTGGTGCAGTTGGACTGACCGTCTTTGCTATTTATCTGGCTATCAGCATGGCCTTTATACCTGAGCGTACTGGCGAACTGCTGGGTCTGGCAGATGTATTCCGTCAGGGCTGGAGCTATTACCATGTCATGTTTGCCGTGACCTTATTGGGTATCAGTGGTGGTTTTTATATTGTTCCACTGTATGCCATGATGCAGGCACATTCTCCCCGCTCACATCGTGCGCGGGTGGTTGCAGCAAATAACATTCTGAATGCTGTTTTCATGGTATCTTCTGCTATATTTTCGATTATCATTTTAAGTGTCTTAAAGTTTGATCTTAAAATACTTTTCTGTATTACAGCGGTCTTAAGCGGCATATTTACCTTATGGTTATTACTGCGCCTTAAACCGATGATCAACTCTGCACAAACATCATTGGAGGATTAATGCATGCGTCAATTTACAGGTGTCGATAAGCTCATTCATTCTTTTGATCAGGCATTACGTAGTCTTGTCCCAGGTACGACTTCTGCACAGCGCACTAATCCTGCTGAAAATACTGATAGCCAACTGGCGGTTTCTGATGCTCGTCATGTTGCTGGTCTGATGCGGGTGAATCACAGTGGTGAAGTCTGTGCACAGGCGCTTTATCATGGTCAGGCGATGACCGCCAAACTGCCAAATGTCCGTCGTGAAATGGAACAGGCAGCAATTGAGGAACAAGATCATCTGGCTTGGTGTGAAGATCGTTTAAAAGAATTAGAGAGTCATACCAGCTTGCTGAATCCGGTTTGGTACGGTCTTTCTTTTGGTATGGGTGCCATTGCCGGAATTGCTGGCGACAAATACAGCCTTGGCTTTGTTGCTGAAACAGAACGTCAGGTCAGCCTGCATTTGCAACATCATATCAGCCAGTTACCACCGCATGATGAGCGTTCACGCCGTATTCTGGAACAGATGAATGAAGATGAATTGCATCATCGTGATACAGCATTAGCAGCAGGTGGTGTAGATCTGCCTTTACCGGTCAAAATTGCCATGACCGGCATTTCTAAATTAATGACCAAGACCAGTTATTATATTTAACCATTTAGCTAGAAAAGCCCACATTGATGTGGGCTTTTTTATGTGTATTCAATCCACTAAATACTACAAAGGTTTCAGGCTCCTATACTTAATACTTCTTACTCATCTCGGAAAGCAGATCGAGTTGTATTTCCTGTATCTGGGCCAGTCTTTCCCACTGATGCTGAAGAAGATGATCGAGTTTTTCATGTAAATGCTGGATTTCAAGTTCAGCTTTAAGATTAATTTGATAATCATTTTGGGAACGTAATCTGTCTTTTGCTTCTTGCCGATTTTGGCTCATCATAATGACCGGTGCCTGAATCGCTGCAATACAGGAAAGTATCAGATTTAAAAGAATAAAGGGATAAGGATCAACCGGTTTGGTTACGATAACCATCGTATTCATTCCGATCCAGAAAGTAATAAGAACAGTAAAACAGATCAGAAATGACCAGCTTCCACCAAAAGAAGCAATTTTATCAGCCAATCTTTCACCAAAAGTCCACTTTT
>NZ_DEZM01000137.1:0-3621 GCF_002364825.1 Acinetobacter sp. UBA3132
TAGCTCAGTAGGTAGAGCAACGGATTGAAAATCCGTGTGTCCCCAGTTCGATCCTGGGTCTCGCCACCATATTCAAAAAACCTCAAACCATGTTTGAGGTTTTTTTTCGCCTGTCATTTTGTTATTCAACAGAAAATGATCTTTGCTTATTATCCGGCTTTGAAACTGTGAGCGTCATATGCTTTTAGGTTTCGAGATCGTTTTCCTGAGATGCCATTCATCCGAGCAGGCATGAGTTGTCCAAATAATCCAGGTAATCTAATAGATAAGAATATTAAAAATAGTTTATGACCTCTGCAGTTATACAACTTGGGTGATAGAAAATAAGGGGAAGGCAAGACAATGAATATCATGACAATGTCTGCATTTGGAATCATGCTGGGCACATTCAGCATGGGAGCACTAGCCGACGATGATAAAGTAGCGGTAACGCTGCCGACCTTGACCGTGATGGCGGAACCTGAACTGAGCAATGAAACTGGTTATGTTCCTTTTGTCCAGGAAGAAAAGACTCAGCGTGCCTTACAGCATCAGGTGATGCGCAGTTCCAAGGAAGCCCAGAATTTTGTACTGAATGCACAGGTGATCGAAAATCTGGATTTTCAGCCGCAGAGCCAGCCTGACTTTAGTTCGGTTTCTCCAATGCTGCAGCAATATGTCATGAGTATTGCCCAAGGCCTGCAATCCAGTGATCCAACTCAGGGTTTAAATATCATGCTACAGCCACTGGGGATTGATCGTAGCAATAGCCAATCTGCCGAATATCGTTTTCAACTGCAAATTAATCCGAGCACGATCAAACTCGGTATGCAGGATTATTTTAACAAGCTTTCTTCTGCTCTCCCTTAAGCTCGAAGCAAGCAATCTAATCTTAAGTCTTTGAATCCTCGTTAGTCGGGGATTTTTTATATCTGGAATTTGCGAGAGATTTATCTTTTATTCAAAAGCAATCTGCATAAAAACCGTTTACATCGAACACCAGTAATCATACGGTACTAACCGTCTATCGACGCTCACAGTAATACTCAGCACCTTTACATAAGTTCAAGCAAGAATAAGGTTTCTCCCACTGAAATGACGATGCGGAGGTTTTCCTTATGCGTCCCCTCGACACAACTTTTCTGATGCTACTGAGTCTGTTTACTGCACTGCGTCTGGTTAATGCACATGCTGCACCCGATTCCGTCACCTTGCCGACACTGACTGTGATGGCAGATCGTGAACTGCGTGAAGAAACCGAGTTCATGCTTCCCCTGCAAGAACAATCCAGCCAGAAACAGGCCTTAAAGATGCGAATGATGAAGATTGAACGCGAACTGCAAGACTATACGGTTAATGCTGACTTCGCGGGTGATATCGAGATTCTGCCTACCACCAATCCGGCACGACTGGATAACCTGCCACCAGGGCTGCAACAGTATGTGCAGGCCATTGCCGATGGTTTGCGTTCTCCTGATCCACGTGACGGTATTTATCTGATGCTGGTGCCATTTGGTATTAACCGCGATGCCACTTCAGTTCAGGCGGCTCGGGAACAGTTTAATCCGAATAATGTTGACCGAACGCTGATTAATGAATGGTGTGCTGCCAACGGTTGCTAGGCAGGATTAAACGATTCAGAGCTGGCTTAAAAAAGGAATTTCAGTGAAATTTCCTCGTAGCATGAACTATGTTCCTGCATAGGGTTTTTGTATAGAACAATTGATTTATGTCTAAAAAATCAGCATATTGGCTAAAAGTAAACCTATACATAACTTGCAGCAGGGGAGCATGTGCATGCCGCGTGTCTTTATGATCCTGGCTGGTGCGACACTTGTTGTCTTTGCATGGCTATTTTATCAATACACTGCGCAACAGCAGGAAGAAGCCGAGCTGATCGAATATGAAATTGTTCTGAATGAAAAGACAGCTGAAATCTTTGATCAGGCACAGGACTGGAGCAAGCCGATTCAGTTAGACATTGAAGAAGACCGTCTGGATGGTGATTACGCGGTCATGGCGGAATATGTATTGGGACAGATGCGAGACCGCGCTGAAGAACGTAATCAGTATTTGCGAGATCTGAAAGCAGCGAACTGGGAGCATTTTCTGGATATTGACCGTCTGGAGAAAGATCAGGCGCAAGGTTATAAGGAAACTGAGACCATGCTCAAGCAGGTGCATCAGATTGTGCGGAACTATGAGCAGACCATCCAGCGCCGTGAAGAAAGCCAGATTGAACAGGTCAAGCGGCTCGATATCAAGCAGCGTTATCGTCAGCAGTTGGCACAGAACCTGAAAGCAACCCAGCAGGAAAGTGATGCCTATGCCATCTTCGAAATTGAAAAGCAGAGTCTGGCCAAGGCTGATCAGCTATTTGCCTTGCTCAAGAAATATAAATGGGAAAAACGCAACCGCATGTTTATGTTCCATGATGAAAAAGCGGTGCAGCCCTTTATCGCATTGTATAAAGATATTGAAAACCTGAATAAACAGATGCAGCAAATTAAGACCAAAAATCAGAAAATTGTCGAAGAAGCTTTGTAGCCTGAAAGAGTCATTTAGCTATAAATCATCCTGAGCATGGTGCCAAAAACAGAAGCATGCTATAGATAAACAGGAAATTATCAGTTGAATAAAATGGTGCGAGAACAGGAGCAATGCTGCATGACTCAGGACTTAGTCTGTTATAAGGAAATGCCGATCTGGACACAGGAGCAGATTCCTCAGGGCTTTCAGCGTCCGCATAATACCAAGGCGGGTACTTGGGCCAAACTGACAGTCTTAAAAGGTGAGCTGATTTTTGCCTTGGTTGATGAAAGCGGAGAAGTGCAATCTACTCATGTTTTTACACCTGAGCAGCAACCGCCATTCATTGAACCGCAGCGCTGGCATCAGATTGTCTCTGCCAGTGCAGATGTGGAATGCCAGTTAAAATTCTATTGCGCCCCACAAGATTATTTTCATAAAAAATATGCGATTTCTCCAACACATTCTGAAATTGTGGCTGCTACGCCTTATTTAACGGGTGGTCGTGCCTTAGATGTCGGCTGCGGAGAAGGACGGAATTCGTTGTATTTAAACCAGATGGGCTATGAGGTTGATGCCTGGGATGTGAACTCCCAGAGTCTGGAAAAATTTCAGCAAATTGTTGATGCTGAAGATATTCAGCAGATTCATATTGCACAACGGGATTTGAATGCCGACCCAAGTATTTCTGGCAGCTATGATTTTATCTGCTGTACCGTGGTGATGATGTTCCTGCAAGCCAAGACCGTTCCAGCACTGATTACTCAAATGCAGCAGGCGACCAAAATCAATGGCTATAATCTGATTGTGTGTGCCATGGATACTGATGACATTCCAGCCCAGCCAGATTTTCCTTTTGCCTTTAAGCAAGGTGAATTAAGTGCCTTTTATAAAGACTGGAAGCTGGTTAAATATAATGAGGATGTTGGTGAGCTATATCGCAGGGATGAGCAGGGTAATCGGATCAAACAACATTTTGCCACGATGCTGGCGCAGAAGGTCTCAGCTTAATTTTTTTAATATTTGAAAATACAGGCTGATTACTTAGTCGCAGGCCGTATTTAAAAATAGAAGATAATAAAAAGGGATGTCAGATGACATCCCTTTGCAGTT
>NZ_DEZM01000140.1:0-4190 GCF_002364825.1 Acinetobacter sp. UBA3132
ATCCTGTTGCATCAAGTTTTTATTTCCTGCTACCCCATTCAAAAAGAATGGTAACAATTTCACTTTATATTGCTGGCTCACCACCTTGTAATTATTTTCAAAAGCTTTTGTATAACTTTGACCATAATTTGGCGGCATTTTCATGCCAAAAAGAATGACTTTTGCTTTGGCTTTCTGACTTTGCTGAACCAGATTTGCCAGATTTTTCTGAATCATCTGTGGCGGCTGACCACGTAGGCCATCATTACCACCCAGTTCAATCACGACAATATGTGGCTTGTGGGTCTGGAGCAGTTTAGGCAGACGTGCCAGTGCACCGCTGGTGGTTTCACCGCTCACACTTGCATTGACCACTTTATGCTGTTTCGGATACTGTTGGTTTAAACGTTTTTGCAACAGATTGACCCAACCCTGTTCAGGTTGAATACCATAACCCGCACTTAAGCTGTCACCCAGAATCATAATGGTCTTTGCTGAAACCAGCACCGGCATCAGGCACAGGCCAAACAGTGCTAAGCTGCGGAATAGATAAGACTTTAGAATTTGAATATTCAGATGCATAGGAAAAGTATGATTCAAGATCGCCAGAAAGCTACCATCATGCCACAGCCAATAATTTCTGCTCAACAATTGACACAAAAGATACAACTATCACAAAAACAGTTGACGATTTTTGAGGACCTCAATCTGGAGATTCTGGCTGGAGAACAGGTAGCGATTACCGGACGATCCGGCTCTGGGAAATCCACCTTACTGGGCATACTGGCAACCTTGGATCAGGCCAGTTCAGGTCAGTTACAGGTCTGTGGCGAATCCATTACTGAAATGAATGAAGAACAGCGAGCCAAGGTCAGACTGGAAAATATCGGTTTTGTATTTCAGTCTTTTCAGCTGTTGCCACATCTGACTGCATTAGAAAATGTGATGTTGCCCTTACGTTTACAGCCAAACTTCAATTATGCCGCAGCCGAACAAAAAGCGTTGAATCTGTTGCAAAGAGTAGGGCTGGACCGTCAGGCCCAGCAAACCCCTAAAGTGCTTTCTGGCGGGGAACAGCAACGTGTTGCGATTGCCCGTGCTTTGGTGAGTGAGCCAAAAATCATTTTTGCTGATGAACCGACTGGAAATCTGGATGGGGAGACCGCCAAGGAAATTGAACAGCTGTTATTTCAGTTAAACCATGAATTGGGTACCACTTTAATTCTCGTGACCCATGACCAGAAACTGGCGCAACTATGCCAGCGTCATTTTGAGTTAAGCAATGGTCAGTTGACTGAACATGTGAATGGAGGATGATATGAACCTCTTCCGTCCTTTACTGACTCAAAGCTTTAAGACTACGGGCATTTATCTGCTGATTATTGCATTGACCCTGGCAATTAGTGCGACCACAGCGCTTAAGTTCAGTAATGAGCAGATTCAGAATGCCGCGGCATTGCAAGCTGCGGAAATGTTGGCTGGAGATCTGCTACTCAGTAATAACGAGCCAATCGAAGATGCCTGGCGAGAAAAGGCTGATCAGCTGGGTTTGCAGCAATCGGAGGTTACTGTATTTGGCAGTATGGCACATACCAATGACGAATTTGTCATGGTCAATGTCAAAGCGATTGATACTGCTTTTCCTTTACGCGGTGAGCTAAGAGTCAAACCTGAAGCTAAACAATTAAAACCGGGTGAAATCTGGCTCAGTCAGCGTGCCATGGATCTGCTCAAAGTTAAAGTGGGGGATCAGGTCAATATTGCCGATGCCTCATTCAAGATTACTGCCGTGATTGACTATGACTCTAATCAGGAATTAGGCTTCTCGGGTTTCTCACCGACCGTAATTATCTCTCAGGCAGATGTGGCACGAACCAATGCGATTCAGGCCGGTAGCCGGATTGATTATCGTCTGCTCATGGCAGGTGATCCGGACAGTGTTCAAACGTATCAAAAAGACTTTAAGAAGATTGTTAAACCGGGTGTGGATACAGAAGCTGAGGAACAACAGTTTGAGGAGCAGAATAGTCTGCGTCTAAGAAATGCCAGTGAAAGCAATACCCGTTTGATGAAGCCGATTGCTAATCTGGATACCTTTTTGCAGTTGGCAAATATTTTGACCATCTTGCTTTGTGGTATCGCGATTGCCTTAACCGCACAGCGCTATGTACAGCAGAATCAGGATCATATTGCGTTAATGCGTTGTATCGGCGCGACGAAACAGCAAATTCTGGCGGCTTATCTGGCATTACTTGGACTGGTACTGGCAATCGCGATGCTCATAGGCACCATTGTTGGCATCAGTTTAGGTTATGCTTTGCTGCAACTCATGTTACAGCTGATTCCACATCTGCAGCTACAATTCTCGGCGATGGCGATGCTCTCAGGTCCATTACCGATTGCGATGCTGACCAGTGCTGTGGTGTTGCTTGGTTTTGTGCTACCAAGTTTGTGGCAATTACTCAATACTGCACCGATCCGGGTCATCCGTCAGGAAGAAAAATCCGTACATTCCATGTTGTGGATGCTGGTGAGTGGGACACTGAGCCTGATTATTTTCAGTGTGGTGCTCACCGAGAATATTGTATTAACGGCTTGGGTAATTGGTGCCATTATTCTGCTTTGCGCTGTGCTGTATCTCACCGTATGGGGATTGCTGAAAGTCCTGCGTAATACAAAATCCCGGATTTCCGCTTATGTACGGACACCGTATCAGACTGCATTACAGATCACCGCTTTGGCACTGGGCTTGAGTCTGATTACTGTATTAGCCGTATTGCGTACCGATCTGCTGGAACGCTGGCAACAGCAGTTACCAGAAGGTACACCGAACCAGTTTGTCTATGGCTTGCCGCCTTTTGAGATGCCACAGTTGAGGGCCGAGTTAGAGCAAAATGGCTGGAACAGTACGCCGCTATATCCGAATATTCGTGGCCGTCTGATTGCCAAGAATGATCAGCCATTTGCTGCAGAGTTAGTCAAGAAGAGTAATACACTACGCCGTGAACTGAACCTGACCCAGACCGATCAGTATCCACAAGATAATGTGATTTTAACTGGCGAAGCGCAATTGAAACAGCCGGGAGAAGTTTCGGTTGAAGCCACGACTGCGGAAGAGCTGGGAATCAGGATTGGAGATAAGCTGACGTTTAGCTTACCTGAGGGACCACTAGAAGCCAAAGTAGTGAATCTACGTAGTGTGGAGTGGGAAAGCTTTAGTCCGAATTTCTTCTTTATCTTTACTCCGAATACCATGGATGCCAATGCCGGTAGTTATCTGGGCAGTTTCTATGTACCGGAACAGGAACGACCAAAACTGGTTCAGTTGATCCAGCAGTTTTCTAATACGGTCTTTATCGATGTCAGCCTGATTCTGAACGAGATCAAGCGTATTGTGAATGTATTGGTGCAGATCGTGACGATCCTGGCCTTACTGGTGAGTGTAGCAGGGATACTGGTTCTGATTGCCTGTCTGAATCTGCTCATGGATGAACGTAAGCGAGAGGTGGCTTTACTTCGCTCATTCGGAAGTTCCAAACAGAAACTGAAAACCATGCTTAGTCTGGAAATTGGTTTTATTGGTCTATGTGCCGGAATTGTATCTTGCCTGTTTGCCGAAGTGATTAGCGCCGTCGCCAGTTACCGCATGGAATTACCGATTCAGCCACACTGGGAAATCTGGATGATTCTACCGATCTTTATGACTTTACTCTGTGCGCTGATTGGTCGTTATCGACTGAGTTATCTGAGTGATATTCCACCGCTGCAAAGTTTGCGCGAGCTGAATCAATAAAAATTGAAGATGCGTCAGTTACAGTTTTAACTGCTGACGCATCATCTCCAGAATCTCCTGCCAGAGTGGCTTAATAGGATCAATCAGGATCAAGTTATATTGATAAAGCCCATAGCAGGCTGCTAAAGCAGCTATGAGTGCGATGAATTGAATAAAACCTGCGCGTTGCAGCTTTTGCCCGGCATACCAGAGTACAGCCAGCACAGCGCCCATAATCATGCCACCCATATGTGCAGCATTGTTAATGCCAGCAATCATAAACCCCATAAACAGGTTAATCCCCATCACCATCAGCAGGGTTTTTTTATCTAAAATAAAGCGCTGACGTGGAAGAACTGGCAGAATCGACAAGATTGTCAGTGCACCGCCCAGGCCCATGACAGCACCCGATGCACCAGCACTTACGCTTGGTAAAAGT
>NZ_DEZM01000140.1:4281-14628 GCF_002364825.1 Acinetobacter sp. UBA3132
GGCATAACTATCCTGAATATTCATATAACCGCTGAACAGACTGCCCATCAGCCCAGCACAAAGATAGAGGCCAACAAAATACCAGCGCCCAAATAGCTGTTCTGCCACGCTTCCAAAAATATAAAGCGCCCACATGTTTAACATTAAGTGAATCAGGCCAAAATGAAAAAACATGCTGCTGAATACGCGAATGGGTTCCGCCAGATAAGTCAAAGGTGCATAATCAGCACCCCAGCGGATGGCATCTTGCGTACTTGGATGGCTGGCATCTGTGCCAGTAAAAATCTGCCAGGCAAACAATCCGACATTCACTGCAATCAATACCGCAGTAAACCACCAGGTGTGGACGTCCAGTTTACGGTGAATGGAAGGAGGTGCGTATTCAGACATGCTATTCTTGCGCTGTATGAGATATTTCAAATAAGCTTAACACGAAAAAATAACATCTTCAGGAGTAACCCACTGACATGAAAGCTTTTCTAATCCGAATATTCTTGCTGCTGTTCAGTGTGGTTTTATGTATTCAGCTCTGGATCTTTGCCAGCCTGGCCTGGTGGCGTTTTAATCCGGTCAATACCACGATGATGATGCGGATCGATTATTGGACTGAACCCTCCAAGCCCATTCAACACCAATGGCGTCCTTATGATGAGATCAGTACCAATCTGAAAAAAGCAGTGGTGACTGCGGAAGATGGAAAATTTGTGCATCATCATGGTTTTGACTGGGATGGGATTCAAACAGCTTTAAGCCGTAATAAAGAGCAGGGTAAAGTTGTTGCGGGGGGATCTACCATTTCCCAGCAGCTGGCAAAAAATCTGTTCCTGTTCAACAAACGTTCTTTCCTGCGTAAAGGTCAGGAAGCGGTTGCCACCTGGATGATGGAACGCATGTGGTCGAAAGAGCGTATTCTTGAAGTGTATTTAAACTCGATTGAGTTTGGTCATCATATTTACGGGGTGGAAGCGGCCGCCAAACATTATTTTGGTAAAACTTCAGAAAGTCTGACCAGAGAAGAGGCAATTTTCCTGGCGGCAATTTTGACCAATCCAAAATATTTTGAAGAAAATCGCAATGCTTCTGCTTTAAAAGCACGTAAACGCATGATTCAACGTTATATGCGCTATGCAGAATTACCCTGACAGTAAAAAATCGTTATAAAAAAATTGCCATAAAGCCCGAGAATTCGGGCTTTTTTTATGAAATTGTCATAAATTTGAAGCATACTGATACTAATGACTCAGGCTTTAAAACGATTAAAGGTTCGATATGAATACGGCAGCCAACAGCCCTTCGGTACAAACTGAATATACCTATAATGACCGGTACATTAACCGGGAATTGTCTATTCTGGATTTCCATTTGCGTGTCTTGGAACAAGCTGTCGATCCTTTACATCCACTGCTTGAACGCATGAACTTTCTGCTGATTTTCTCGCGTAATCTGGATGAGTTCTTTGAAATTCGTGTGGCTGGGGTGATGGAACAGCTGGATCTGGGCAATGAAAGTCGTAGTCCGGATGGGCTAACGCCGAAGCAGGTGCTGGATCAAATTTCCAAAACTGCGCATGCTGCCATTGAACGCCAGTACCGCATTCTGAATGAAGAAATTCTGCCTAAACTGCGTGAAGAAGATATCTGTTTCCTGCGCCGCGGTGAACTGACACCAGCACAGTCACAATGGATAAAAAAATATTTTCAGGAACAGGTGGCACCAGTCTTAACCCCGATCAGCTTGGATCCAGCCCATCCATTCCCGCGCTTGGTGAATAAGTCGCTGAACTTTATTGTGACGCTGGAAGGGAAGGATGCTTTTGGCCGTCAGATCGATCTGGCTGTTGTTCCTGCACCACGTTCATTACCACGTGTGGTACGTTTACCGGATGAATTAACGGGTGGCAAGGAACATCATGTGATGCTTTCCGCAATTATACATGAACATGTCTCTGACCTGTTCCCGGGTATGACTGCAACAGGTTGCTACCAGTTCCGAGTAACCCGTAATGCTGATCTGGCTTTAAACGAAGATGTCGAAGATCTGGCGATTGCCTTAAAAGGCGAATTGAACTCGCGTCGTTTTGGGCGTGCAGTACGTCTGGAAGTTACAGAAAACTGTCCAAAGCATATTTATGAATACCTGCTGGATGAATTTGATCTAGAAGAAGAGCATCTGTACAAGGTTGCCGGACCGGTCAATCCGGCACGTCTATTATCGAATTTTAAACGTCCACATTTACGTTATGATTCACATACGCCAATCGTACCGAAAGTACTAAAGAAATCAGAAAATATCTTTAGCGCGATGCAGAAACAGGACATCCTGCTACATCATCCCTTTGAATCATTCTCGCCCGTAATTTCATTATTGCGTGAGGCTGCGCGTGATCCACAAGTCTTGGCGATCAAGCAGACCTTATACCGTAGTGGAGCAGACTCGGAAATTGTTCAGGTACTGGCTGAAGCAGCACGGAATGGCAAGGAAGTGACTGCTGTCATCGAATTGCGTGCGCGTTTTGATGAAGAGTCCAATATCGCCGTAGCCAATGTCCTGCAAGAAGCGGGGGCCGTAGTTGTCTATGGCATTGTTGGCTATAAGACCCATGCCAAGATGATTCTGGTGGTACGCCGTGAAAATAACAAGCTGGTGCGCTATGTACACTTGGGGACCGGGAACTATCACGCGGGTAATGCACGTATCTATACTGATTATGGACTGTTAACCACAGACAAAGAACTGTGTGAAGATGTACACCGTATCTTCCAGGAACTCACCGGTATGGGAAAAATGGCCAAGCTGAAAAAGCTGTTACATGCACCATTTACATTGCATACCCAGCTGGTGAATTACATTGACAATGAAATTGCCAATGCCAAAGAAGGCAAAAAGGCTCAGATCATTGTCAAAGTGAATGCGCTGACAGAACTACAGCTCATTAATAAATTGTATGAAGCATCGCAAGCAGGCGTGCAGATTGACCTGATTATCCGTTCGATCTGCTGTTTGCGTCCTGGTTTACCGGGCTTGTCGGAAAATATCCGCGTTCGTTCCATCGTCGGACGTTTCCTGGAACATACTCGCGTGTATTACTTTAGCAATAATGGCAATTCCCGCATTTATTGCTCAAGCGCAGACTGGATGGACCGTAACCTGTTTAATCGTGTTGAAGCCTGTTTCCCGATTGAAGATGAAACATTGAAAAAACGCATCTATCAGCAAGGCTTATTGAACTATCTCAAAGATAATCAGCAATCTTGGTTGCTGCAAAGTGATGGTACCTGGATCCGTGCACAACCTGCGCAAGGTGAACAGCCGCATAATGCACAGCGCGTGTTACTGGAAACCTTTAAATAAGACATAACCTTTTAAAAAGAGACTGAATTTTCAGTCTCTTTTTATATAAATATGCTGTCTCTAAAAACAAAAAAAGGAGCCAGTGTGAGCTCCTTTTTTACGCTATAGCAGTATCATTATTGCTGCGCGATCTTTCGCAGGATAGGTAGCAGTACATCGAATTCACTTTGTAGCGGTGTACTCTTGCGTGTCACCAATGCCAAGGTACGGCTTGGTGCAGCAGCAATCTTTTTCACCTGAAGCTCAGGATTGGCTTTAATCATGTTGGTATGAAGTGCAATTTCAGGCAACAGGGTAAAACCAAGATCGGAAGATACCATCTCGATCAGCGTTGGCAATGAGCTTGCTTTCAGGCGATGATCATTCTTACGCTCACCAATTGGACAAGCACTTAAAGCATGATCACGTAGACAGTGGCCTTCTTCAAGTAACATCAAACGAGAAAGATCCAGATCTTCTAAGGAAGTTGCCTGAGCTGCATTCTGATCTGACTTGTGATGAACCACATACAGATCTTCTTTCACAATTTCAGCAACTTTTAGGCTACGTGTATCAAAAGGCAGGGCCAGTACAACCATATCCAGGTTGCCATGTTCCAGCTTTTCAACAATTTTTTCACTTTGTGCTTCGTGCAGATGCAGCTGAATTTTCGGCAACTGTTTATGCACTTCATCAAGAAGTTGCGACAGAATGAACGGCGCAATGGTTGGAATCACACCTAAATGCAGATCACCTGTTAAAGGTTCACTCATCTCACGACTTAAACGCATCAAGTCCTGAGCATCAGCCAGTAGAACACGAGCGCGTGCAACCACTTGCTCTCCGAGTGGAGTCAAGCGTACATTCTGGCGATCACGTTCAACAAGAACGCCCCCGAGTAAACGCTCCAACTCCATGATCCCGCCCGATAGGGTGGACTGGGTCACAAATGAACGGCGAGCAGCTTCTGTAAAATGCAGCGTCTCAGACAGTGTTACGAGATATGACAGCTGTCTTAGGGATGGTAATGCAGCCATAGTGTCCTAATTTTATGATTTAAAATGATCAGCAAATAATTCGCTAAGATATGGAATAAAATGCGGTGGGATATCATGCCCCATTCCATCAATTAATTCAAATTTAGCACCTGATATTGCTTTCGCAACAGCCTTACCATGGCTAGGTGGTAGCAAGCGATCTTGAGAACCATGAACTACAAGCGTCTCTTGTCGGATTTGCTTATCCAGTTGCAGCAACGAGCCCGTACATAATATTGCTAAAAACTGTTGAAGTACACCCGCTGGGTAATAACTTCGATTATATAATTTACGGGCGGTCTGCATTGCCTCAAGCTGATTGATATAACCAGGCGAGCCAATGATGTTAAACAGTTTCAAACTATGGTCAATTATACCATTTTCATCCTGCGAAGCGGGTTTGCCAATTAGACTAAAGAGCTGTTTTGGAAATGGTGGAGGTAACAGACGCTGATTATTACTGGTAAATAATAGGGCCAGCTTTTTAACCTTTTCAGGATAACGTGCTGCCAGAATCTGGGCAATCATACCACCCATCGAAGCACCGAGTACATACACCTCGTCCAGTTCCATTTTATCAATCAGCAGACTGACGTCATCTGCCATGTCATACAGGGTATAAGGTGCCCCTTGGTTACCCAGGCCTAGCATGAAGCGACCCATTAGTTTAATGGTATTTAATCGTGGACCTTTATGATGGACTTTAGAGGATAGGCCAATATCGCGGTTATCAAAACGGATGACCCGGAAACCTTGGTCGATAAAAGATTTACAGAAAAAGTCCGGCCAATACAGCATCTGTGCACCCAAGCCCATAATCAGCAACAAGGTCGGGTGATTCTCCTGACCACCTACCTCTACATGCAATTCAATACCATTGCCAAGGTCAACCTTGGTTTCATGCATGAAAGCAGTATATGGTGATGGTAATAGACTCGATTGCACATGACTATTCATGTTAAGTTCCCTATAAAAGGACATTCTGTACAAAGAATGTCCTTTGTATTTAAACCTTAAACCGATACAGGAATCAAGTCAGGAACCTGCTTAGTCAATGTAAGACGCTGTTTCGCTGCGGTAGCGCCTAATAGTACAAAGCCGCGCAGGGTTCCTTCAGTATCTGTGGCTTTGGCAATCATGCCATCCTCAAACTCTTCAGTGTCCCAGGTCACATCAATATTGGCGGGTGCAGGCAGTACAGTCAGGGGGGCAGCAGGTGTTTTTACCGCAACAGGCATTGCTGGATAATGCACTGCTGTCGTTTCACCATTCAAGGTTTTAGCCAGCGCACGCGCCTGCTGCATGATTGGCATCACATAAGGCAATAAAGTACCATTCACTTCAGCACAGTCACCGACAGCGAAAATATCAGCTAAATTCGTTTCGAGCTGGCTATTGGTCAAGATACCGCGACCGATTTGTACACCAGACTCTTTGGCTACCGAGGCATTTGGTTGCAAGCCCACCGCAGACAGAACCACATCTGCAACGACTGACTGACCATTGGCTAATGTCACCAGGTAGTCACCATTTTCGACTTTAGAGACTTTCTCTACAGTCGTGCCTAATACAAAGTTAATACCAGTTTCTTCCAGGTTTTGCTGGAAAACATCTGCAACATGTGAAGGCAATAAACGGGCTAGAGGCTGAGGTGCCAAGTCAATTACAGTCACTTGATGGTCCGTGTGCTGAAGGTCATTGGCAAATTCACAGCCAATCAGGCCGGCACCCAAAATCACTACGCGCTTATCTTCGCGTTTTTCCAGGCTGGTACGAAAAGCTTTATAATCAGTCAGGTTGTTGACCACGTGAATATCGTCACTGCCATCACCAGCAATTGCCAGACGAATTGGCTGTGCACCCACGGCAAGAACCAGTTTTGAATATATCTGTTTTTGCTCAGACTGATCTTTTACAACAGTCAGTTCATGTGCAGTAGCATCAATGGCTTTAACCCAAGTATGCGTTTCAATACGCATATTTAACTGAGCTGCCATTTTCGCAGCATCGCCCAAAGCAATATTTTCGGGTGCTTTTTTGCCCACTAAAGCATTGGAAAGTGTCGGTTTGGCGTAGTTGGTTGCATCATCGGCACAAATCATGACGAGTTCATGGTCTGGATTCAGCTTGCGGAATTCGCGTGCGACAGCATAGCCTGCCATACCTGAACCAATGATGACGATAGGATGCATATTTAACTCCATGCTTTTTTATAGATAGTAGAAAGGCATAAAAAAAGACCACTCAATATGGCCTTTGTTTGGGCGAAATCAGATTTCGATCATTTCAAAATCGACTTTAGAAACGCCACAGTCTGGGCAGGTCCAGTCATCTGGAATATCTTCCCATTTAGTGCCAGGGACGATCCCGTCCTGAGGCCAACCTTCCGCTTCGTCGTAAATCCATCCACAAACGATGCATTGATATTTTTTCATGTAACTCTCCAAAACCAGCGAATATGGAAGCTGGCTCAAAAATCCTAAACAGGCAAGACTCTAATAATATGGCATTTAATAGCGGACATATTTGGCTAAATTTTTACGCAGTTCTGTTCAGAAAGTAAAGTAGATAACAGTTTAAACAGCAAAATTAAAAGCAGAATAGTGATCCGGGCCAGTAAAAGTCCTTTACTCAAGCTTTTTATTCTCTTAGAAATGCCGGAATATAATTTTATTTATGCAAATAAATAAAAGCTTATTGTTTCTCACACTGAGAGAAATAAAACAATATTTTACCGTCGGGTAATGATTCATGGATTTAAAACAATCATTAAAGTTTTTATGAAAAAAGTGCTCTTATAAATTAATGAAATATAAGTAAATAATTGCATGTCAATAGGGGTGTTGCTGCAATAATACTCGGTTTTCCCTATCCTTTAGTCGTAATTCAGTTTAAAATTTGCCGGTTCCTTTTTCTTATCTAACGATCTCCCATGAGCAATATGTCTACTTCATTGTGGTCTCACATTCGTACTGTCCAGGATTTTCCAAAGCCGGGTATTAGTTTCTTTGACTTAACACCGCTTTTCATGAATAACATCGGTCCATTAACTGATGCTTTGATTGCAAGCATTCCTGCTGAAAAACTGGCAGAAGTAGATAGCTTTATTGCTGTTGAAGCACGTGGCTTTGTATTGGCAAGCTTGTTGGCACAACGTACCGGCAAGGGCCTGTTGTTGGTTCGCAAGGCAGGTAAATTACCACCTCCAGTGGTTGGTGTGGGTTATAGCCTGGAATACGGTCTGGACCGTCTGGAAATGTCTGCTGAGGTTCAATCACAAAAAGTGATTATTGTAGATGACGTATTGGCTACTGGCGGTACATTGAAAGCTGTCAATGAACTGGCTGAAAAATGTAATCATAAAGTACTCGGCGCGAGCATTTTTCTTGATCTACCTGATTTACATAGTGATCTTGGGCTGAATATCTGGTCTGTATTGGATGACAAATCTAAGCCTGAAGCTAATGCCGCTTAAGCGCAACAGATGAATAAAAAGCCCTGCAATATGCAGGGCTTTTTTTATGGCTTCTTTAAATGTAATACTTAACTTTTTTGCAGATTCTGTTGGATTTGCAGGATCAGGGGATTGATCCGTTCCGGTGTTTCAAGGCGATGATGTCCACCGGGAACCGCTTCTACCTGCATATAATCTTCTAGTTGGGACTGTACTGCATGCATATCCAGTATTTCATCGCCTAACTCAATATAGGCAAGCTGAGGAATGTCATGTTGTAGGTCATTATCACAAATTGCAGGATAATCATCGCGGAAATAGGGGGCTAGGCTTGGATTGGCAATTACACAAGGAATCTGGTGTTGCTGTGACATTTTCAGTGCCCAGTAACCCCCCAGACTGTGCCCAACCAGAATATCTGGATGAATTTTTTCAATCATCTCGTTATAAAACTCTGCCACAGTAGCATAATTGAGGTTGCGGTAATCCACATCAATGCAATATTTATGATCGGCATCGATGGCATGGAATTTCGTAGATTCTCGTGAAGAATCAAGTCCATGAAAAAACAGGATTTTAGAGGTGCATTGGCTCATTATGGTGGTTCGTATCAATTCGTTTTATAGTTCGGCAATGATTTGCGTCAGGGAGCATTGTAGAACTTCTATACAGGGAATGAAGTTAGCATTTGGTCTAAAGACTTTAGTCCAAGCCGACCTTAGTCAAAAAGACTGAAAGGTTCTGTAAAGAATTTGATATTAAAACGTTATTTTTTGATTAATTGGTCAATTAAAACTGTATATTCCTCGGCTTGGTTAGGGTGAAAGGCCCTGCCCAAAAGAGGAATTTGAGTCTTCCCGAGATATTAGAAAAGAAAAGCCAATTGAGATGCTGCTGGACGCTACGATTTAACTGCAAAATCTGCTATTGTATGCACCTTCTATTTTTTAACTAATCTTATTCGAGGCAGAGATGACGCAAACTAACGCTCAATCGACTTCTGAACAAATCATTTCCGAAAACGATTTAATTGCACAGCGTCATGCCAAGTTAAAGCAAATCGAAGATCAAGCCAAGGAAACCGGCAAGAGCCCATGGCCAAATACTTTCAAGCGTGAGCACTATGCGCAAGATCTTCAAGACCAGTTCGCTGACCAATCAAAAGAAGAAATTGAAGCAGGCGAAAAGGTGTATGTAAAAGTTGCGGGTCGTGTGATGTTGAACCGTGGTTCATTCATTGTGATTCAGGACATGACTGGCCGTATTCAGCTTTATGTTCCTCGTAAAGAATTAGATGCTGAAGTACTTGCTACAATTAAAGGTCTAGACCTTGGTGATATCATTGCCGTTGAAGGTTATATCGGTCGTTCGGGTAAAGGCGATCTGTATGTACACATCGAACAATTCGAATTATTAACAAAATCACTTCGTCCACTTCCAGACAAATTCCACGGCTTGACAGATACAGAAGTGAAGTATCGTAAGCGTTATCTGGATCTGATCGTGAATGAAGAAACACGTAAGACTTTTGAAATCCGCGCTAAAGTTGTCGCTGGTATCCGCAACTTCCTGACTGAAAAACGTTATATGGAAGTGGAAACACCAATGATGCACGTGATTCCAGGTGGTGCTTCTGCGCGTCCATTTGAAACGCATCACAATGCGTTGGACATGCCACTGTTTTTGCGTATTGCACCTGAGCTTTATTTGAAACGTCTGGTTGTCGGTGGTTTTGAGCGTGTGTTCGAAATTAACCGTAACTTCCGAAATGAAGGTGTTTCAACTCGTCATAACCCGGAATTCACCATGATCGAGTTCTACCAGGCTTATGCAGACTATAAAGACCTGATGGAACTGACTGAGCAAATGCTGGAAAAACTGGCATTGGATATTTTGGGTACAACTGATGTGCCTTATGGCGAAGAAGTATTTAGCTTCAAAGGTCCATTCAAGAAAATCTCAATGTTTGATGCGATTCTTGAGCACAACCCACAGTTCACGCCTGAAAATGTAGGCGACCGTGACTTTCTGGCAAAATACGTTCAGGAAGAGTTGAAAGAACAGGTGAAACCAGGTTTTGGTTTGGGTAAACTGCAAACTATCGTGTTTGAGGAAACAGTAGAAACTAAACTGCGTCAGCCAACATTCATTACTGAATATCCAGCAGAAACTTCTCCACTGGCGCGTCGTAATGATCACAATCCGCACATCACTGACCGTTTCGAATTCTTTATTGGTGGTCGTGAGCTGGCAAATGGTTTCTCAGAATTGAATGATCCGATCGACCAGGCTGAGCGCTTCCAGGCACAGGTTGCCGAGAAAGACGCAGGCGATGATGAAGCAATGCACTTCGATGCAGACTTTATTGAAGCATTAGAATATGGCTTACCTCCAACAGCGGGTGAAGGTATCGGTATTGACCGTCTGGTGATGATCTTTGCCAATGCGCCAAGTATCCGTGACGTGATCCTGTTCCCGCACATGCGTCATAAACACGCTTAAGTAAAAAAACTAATAAAAAACCCG
>NZ_DEZM01000140.1:14829-19391 GCF_002364825.1 Acinetobacter sp. UBA3132
CGGGTTTTTTATTAGTTTTTTCGCTACATAAGCTAGACATTGTAAAAGAGCAGCGTGAGCTAAAATAGTTTTTATAAAAGTTTCAGACAAAAAAAACGCAATGATTGGGGTTGTCATTGCGTAGAAAAAGGAAAAACTTGTTGCAAATGAAACTGTGGAGAATGTTTCTTGCTATTTCCTGAATATGTTTTCATATTAAAACTGGCTTGTTATTTTTACATTGGTAAACGTGTAAAGAGCTGTTAACTAAAGTAAGTTTTTCTACCTTTGTGTGACAGGAAAAAGAAAATATGAATCAAATGTGTAGGAATTCAATAAAAAAGCCCTTCATGTGAAGGGCTTTTCAAAATTTATCCAAGCATTAGAAGTGGAACACGCCAAGGGCAGTTTTAACTTCATCCAAAGTCGCTTGAGTAATATCACGGCATTTGTCTGTACCAGTCTTGAGTACATCCATAATGTAGTCAGGATCTTTAGAAAGTTCCATACGACGTTCACGAATTGGTCCAATTAATTCTTTTAGAATACCTTCAAGACGTTTTTTCACTGTACCATCACCCAAACCACCACGGCGGTAATGGGCTTTTAGTTCTTCCAGCTCTTCTTTGTTGGTATCGAACGCATCCAGGTAAGTAAATACCACGTTGCCTTCAACCTGACCTGGATCTTCAATACGCAGGTGGTTCGGATCCGTATACATTGCGTTAACGGCTTTCTTGATATCTTTGTCTGATGCATCTAGCACAATGGTATTGCCTAAAGATTTAGACATTTTCGCCTTACCATCAAAGCCTGGTAAACGGCCAACGTTAGATAGCAGGGCTTTACATTCTGGAAGTAGCTCACGACCTACCTGACGGTTCAGACGACGCACGATTTCGTTAGTCTGTTCAATCATTGGGATCTGGTCTTCACCCACTGGAACCACAGTCGCTTTGAATGCAGTAATGTCCGCAGCCTGCGCCACTGGATAGCACAAGAAGCCTGCCGGAATATCACGCTCAAAACCACGCATCTGAATTTCAGACTTAATCGTTGGGTTACGCTCAAGACGTGAAACAGTCACGAAGTTGAGGTAAAGCATGGTCAATTCATTGAGGGCAGGAAGGCAAGACTGAACGCAGATTGTGGTTTTGGTCGGATCAATGCCTACCGCAAGATAATCTGTTGCAACTTCAATGATGTTACGACGTACTTTTTCGAAGTTATCTGCATTGTCTGTCAAGGCCTGTGCATCTGCCAGCAGAAGATGCTGATGGTGAGAATCCTGTAAACCCACGCGAGAGCGTAATGAACCAACAAAGTGACCGAGGTGAAGTTGTCCGGTAGGACGGTCGCCAGTCAAGATCACTGGACGATTATCTTGATTACTCATTATTTATTCCAAACCAGTAGTCGTACTACATTCAAATTTTTAGGATCGCAACATTGTACGGCATTCTGTTTTTGAATGTCAGTCACAATGAATCACAGTAATAAAAAATCTCTGAAATTAAAGAAGTAAATACAATCTTTCTGCTGCTTTTTGATTAGAATATTTTTACATTTATAAGGAATAACAAGAATGGCGAGTAGCTTATTAATATTATTGGATGATATAGCCACAGTTCTAGATGATGTTGCAGTCATGAGTAAAATGGCAGCAAAAAAAACGGCCGGGGTCTTGGGAGATGATCTGGCGCTCAATGCTCAACAGGTAAGCGGTGTACGTGCCGAACGTGAACTTCCGGTGGTATGGAGCGTCGCCAAAGGTTCTTTTGTCAATAAACTCATTCTTGTTCCTTTGGCTCTGCTGATCAGTGTGGTTGCACCATGGTTAATTAATCCTTTATTGATGATTGGCGGCTTGTTCCTGTGTTATGAAGGCGTAGAAAAAGTCCTGCATAGCTTAAAGCATAAGAAAGCCAAAACTGAAGAAGATGCTGAGGCTGAATTCACTACGATCGAAACTGACTTAGCCACATTTGAAAAAGAGAAAATTAAGGGTGCGATCCGAACTGACTTTATTTTGTCTGCGGAAATTGTAGTGATTTCTTTGGGCACCGTGGCAGCCGCAGCTTTTACCACCAAGGTCATCGTACTAGCAGGGATCGCCATATTAATGACAGTCGGGGTGTACGGCTTCGTTGCCATGATTGTTAAAATTGATGATTTAGGTTTGCACTTGAGCAAGCAGGCATCGAGTTTCAAGCAAAGTGTAGGACGAGGCTTGTTAGCTTTTGCACCCAAACTGATGAAAACTTTAACTATTGTGGGAACAATTGCCATGTTCCTGGTCGGTGGCGGGATTATTGCTCACGCGATTCCATGGTTTCATCATTTCACTGAAGATTCAGTCGAGTATGTAGAGCACATTCCTACAATGGGCAGTATTATAGGTGCCGTTACGCCAACACTCATTAATTTAGTCATTGGTTTTATCGCAGGATTATTGGTATTCATTGTGATTGGCTTTATTCAAAAGATCAGAGCAAAATCAAAGCAGGCATAATTTTGGTTGGCTAGAAGTAAGTCAAAAATAAACTATAAGGAATCTTACTATGCGCTGGAAAGGTCGTCGAGTTAGTAGCAATGTTGAAGACCGCCGCGGTGGGGGTGCCAAAGCGGGTGGTATCAGTATTCTAGGGCTGATTGTAGCCTTTGTTGCCTGGAAATTTTTTGGTGTGGATCCTCAACAAGCTTATCAAGCCACCAAGCAGGTGACACAAGGTGTTTCCAGTGCTGAAACGCGTGGTCTGGAAAATCCAACGCCAGAGCAGCAAGAAGCAATTGACTTTGTCGGAACTGTTCTGGCCGATACAGAAGATACCTGGTCACAGGTGTTCCAGCAGCAGCTAAATCAGCAGTATACCGCCCCTAAACTGGTACTCTTCAGCGGTGTGGTGAATTCTGGTTGTGGTGCGGCGCAATCCGCCATGGGACCGTTTTATTGTCCGGCAGATCAGAAAGTGTATATCGACACGACCTTCTTTAGGGATATGCGTAGCCAGATGGGCATTAGTGGTGAGCAGAATTCAACTGAGCTATCGCGTAATGATCAGGCTGGTGACTTTGCTCAAGCATATGTCGTGGCACATGAGGTTGGACATCACATCCAGACCATCTTGGGTATTTCTTCTCAGGTACAGCAGGCACGCCAGCAAGCAACAAAGGCACAAGCGAATCAGCTGTCAGTCTATCAGGAGCTGCAAGCCGATTGCCTGGCGGGAGTATGGGCTTATCATAATCATGAGCGTACCCAATTCCTGGAACAGGGTGATGTACAGGAAGCCATGGATGCAGCGCATAAAATTGGTGATGACTATTTACAGAAAAAAGCCCAAGGACATGTGGTGCCAGATAGCTTTACTCATGGGACCAGTGCGCAGCGCGTGCAATGGTTTAATACCGGCCTGAAATCTGGTCAAATGGCAGATTGTGATACTTTTAATAAAGGCATTTAATATCGTAAAGGTATTTAGATCTATTTAAAGTGCCAAATGAAATGAAAAAGGAGCAGTTGCTCCTTTTTCTTAAGCATAGAAAAACTTATTTATTCAGAAATCGCTGAAAATTCCTGATCAGCTTGAAGCTGACAAATAAAGCAGCTAAAGCAAATAAGCTAATACCAAAGACTACATATTTCAGCCCAGCAATGTCCTGCTGATAAAATTGCTGGATCTCATTAGCAGAATAGGAAAATTCTGAAACCTGACCAGTGCGGCTATCTTTATATTTAACCTGTTGAATATAAGAAAACTCACCCGCCTTAAACAGTTTTACCTGATCAATCTGACGGGTATGAGACTGGTTAAAGTCATCGCTACACAACACCGTATAATGGGTGCAACTACTTTTAGAAATATAACCATTCCCTGCAATCAGAACAAAAATGGCATGATCTGGTTTCTGGTTATTGGACAGCAAAACATACTGCTGATCTGGTGAGCTGGTTAAGTTAAGTGACTTGCCTTGTTGATAATACTGCTCGGCCTGCATGATCTCCTGAATTTTGGCAAAACAGGTAAAACACAATGCAAGCGTGACCAAAAAAATCACAGTAGCAAGAAAAAGACGGAAAACAAGTTTAACGGTTTGATGCATGGAAGAAGGATTCAGAAGAACTAGTAAAAGAATACAGCAAAGTACTAAGATAGAATTGTATGATAAACCACCATTTGGAACTATTGAAAAGAAACTTAACTAAATAGCAAAATAAACAGGATTAAAATTATTTCATCCAGAAATGCTTTTTCATTTGATATTTTATTTTTAAATAAGCCAAATCACTCATTTTCAGGAATGAGGCGCGCTTTAAGGGAACTCATGGGCAATTTCTTTTTCTTGCAACTTTTGACCGTTGTTTTTGCATTATCTATTGCCACGACATTATTTAATAAAAGAGTGCTAGGTTTTCCTCAAGCGATTGGTGTTCCGATTGTTTCTGCAATTTTTGTATTTATCCTGCAATGGGGCGCGAGCCTGCTGCAGGGCAATCCTTTTTTCAGTATCAATATTGCCAATATTGAAAATGCAGTCCGGCATATCGATTTTTATGATTTTCTGATTAACGGCGTCATCTG